>CAZJCO010000069.1:0-11047 GCA_964544375.1 uncultured Myxococcales bacterium | reverse complement strand
ACGCGGCGCGCTGCGCGGTCGAGGCGCCCGCAGGCCTGATCGCGCGCATTCCGGTGCCGCGTGCCGAAGCCTGACGAAGGGACAGGGTAGATCATGTCCGAGAAATTGCGGGTAGGAATCGTTGGCTGCGGAACCATCGCGGCAACCCACGTGCCGTACGTCCGGCAATCCGGCGGGCTGATCGTCGGCGCTGCCGATGCCTCGATGCTTCGAGCGAACGAGTTGGCTGACCGTTTTGCAATCCAGGCGGTCTATTCCTCCGTCGGCGATCTCATCGAGGCTGAGAAGCCCGACGTGGTACACGTTTTGACGCCCCCCCACACGCACGCGCCGGTCGCCGTCGAAGCCCTGGAACGCGGCGTACACGTGCTGGTCGAAAAGCCGATGGCACTCGAGCCGGCGGACGCCAGAGCGATGAGGGCGGCGGCACAGCGTTCTCGCGCTCTGCTGACGGTCGACCACAACCGGTTGTTCGACCCGGTGATGCGTAGCGCGGCAGCCTTGGTCGACAGCGGCGCTCTCGGCGACTTGGTCGCGGTCGAGAGTTATCAAGCCGGAACGGCCAGCGAGCGATCCTGGCTCGATCAACTTCGTGGCGGAGGAATCGGCGATCTGCTGCCGCACCCGCTCTACCTGATGCTCGCTTTTGTCGGCGACGTGGAGGAGCTTTACGCGATACTCTTCGGCGGCGAATCGGAAGGTCGGGAGGAAGAGTTGCGTGTTCTGCTCCGTGGTTCAGCGTGCAGCGGCACGCTTACGATTTCCGCTCGTGCGAAGCCCGAGCTCAACACCCTGCGGCTATGCGGCACGCGGATGACGGTAGAGATCGACTTGAACAACATGACTCTGCTTAAACGACGCAACTATGCGGTGCCAAAGCCGCTAGCCAAGACTCTGCCGAACCTCGATGCGGCGCTTCATTTGAGCGGCCAAACGGTCAAGAACGTTGTCAACTTCGTGCGCGGAAAAGTGCGTTATTATCCGGGAATGGGTGAGTTGATCCGGCGCTTTTATGCCGCCGTACGCGAGGGGGGGGTGGTGCCGGTCTCGGCCGATGCCGGGGCGCAGGTAGTCGAGGTATCCGAGCGCATCTGGGCCGCGCTGCAAACGTCTGGAAGTAGCAGCGCGCGACCGTCGAAAGGAGAGCTCTGAAATGCGTTTCTTTGTTACGGGTGCGACGGGATTTCTCGGTCGGCGTATCGTTCGGCGTCTGCGCGAGCAGGGGCATGAAGTCCGAGCTCTGGCGCGCGATACGGCCAAGGCCGAAGATTCTCGAGCGTGCGGCGCGGAGATCGTTGAAGGCGATCTCGACGACGTCGAAAGCTTTGCGCCAGCGTTACGCGATTGTGACGTCATTATTCATGCCGGTGCGCGAGTGGTTTCGAGCGGTGCTTGGGATCTGTTCGCGCGTACCAACGTGACGGCTACCGAGGCGATCATCGAACGAGGACTGGCAAGCGGGGCGAAAAGAATCGTGCATGTCAGTTCTCTCGGGATCTTCGAGATTCCGCGCAACGGAGTCTCCATTACGGACCGCTCGGAGTACGATCATCAGCCGCTGCTGCGCGGGCATTACACGCGCTCGAAGATCGATGCGGACCGCATTGCCTGCGCCGCCGCGCGTGCCGGGAAACCGGTAGTCGTCGTGCGTCCGGGAAGAATCTATGGCTACGATCACCCTCTGCAACCGCTCTACATGGGACGGGTGAAGAAGCGCTTCGGGTCGGCCTTTTTGCTGGTCATCGGCAAGGGGTCCTATCCGACGCCGATCGCATACGTCGAGAACGCGGCCGACGCGGTCGTTTTGGCGGCTACCGTTGGCGGAGCCGAAGGCGGCGTCTTCAACGTGGTGGACGATCCCGATCTTACCCACCGCCAATACTTCCGTGCGCTGAGAAGCCTTGACGGTTACCCCAGGATGGTTGCGCACCTGCCGGTCGGCCTGTTCCTGCCGGCGGTGATGGCGGTGGATCTGCTGCATCGGTTGCTCAAGCGCCGCCCGTGGTCGGTGGCGTACCAGTTGCGCAGATCGGGCAGAAACGCGCGTTACGATACAACCGCCGCGCGTCAACAGCTCGGCTGGGAACCGAAGGTCCCTTGGAAAGAAGCGGTACGAAGGACGGCCGAGGGAAGGACGTGAAGGTTCTCTTCGTAGAGGCGTCCTCGGGGCAAGTCGTTGGTGGTTCGCTCACCGGGCTGCTGACGCTGATTGACGGAATCGATCGCGCGCAGGTCGATCCGGTCCTGGTTCTCTACGAAGAAAAGCCTATCAGCCGCGACCTGCGTCTCAAAGGAATTCCTGTTCGCATTTTCAGCAAGAGGCGACTGCCCAAGGAGCACCCCTTGCAGACGTCGCCGACGTATAAGAAAGCAAAAGACTGGCCCGGCGTTACGCCTCTACTCAAGAACCTGCGCGCGATGATTACTTTTTTATTCGAAACGCTCCCGGCGGGGTTGCGTCTGGCTCGAATCGTTCGGGAAGAGGCTCCCGATATCATCCACGCGTGTAACGGTTTCCGTGGCAACATGGACGCGATCGTTGCAGCGCGGATCTGTGGGGTCCCCTGTATCGTTCACTGCAAGGGGTTTGACAAGCATACAGTCGTCGAACGGCTGTTGTCGCGGCGCGTGGCAACGACGATTTGCATGACGCGAGCAATCGAGAATCACTGTCGTGAGCAGCGTATTCGATCGCCGGAATATCACGTGGTCTACGACGGGTTGGATCTCAAGAAGTTCCGACCCACGCGTTCGGCGTCGGATGTGCGTGAAGAACTCGGGATCGAAGCCGACGCGCCGGTTGTCGGAGTTGTCGGACACATCCAAGAGTGGAAGGGTCAGAGTGTACTGGTCGAAGCGATGTCGCGGGTGGTGCGCCGATACCCGCAAGCCGTTGCCTTGATCGTCGGAGGCGCCCACAAGAACGGGCGAGCATACGCAGAATCGTTGAGACGTCACGTCCTGGATGCTGGCCTCGAGCGCAGCGTGATCTTCACCGGCGCGAGAGACGACGTAGCCGACGTCATGGGTTCCATGGACGTTGTGGCGCACACTTCGGTACTGCCGGAGCCTTTTGGCCGCGTAGTGATCGAGGCGATGGCGGTAGGGCGTCCGGTGATCGCGACCCGCGGCGGCGGCGTTCCCGAATTCGTTACGGACGGGGTCGACGGTCTGCTGGTTACCGCCGGCGATGCCGACGAGCTGGCCGACGCGCTTTGCCGGCTGTTTGGTGATGCTTCGATGCGACGGATGTTGGCCGAGGGGGCGCGTAAGAGTGTGGAACGCTTCGACGTTCAGCATCACGTCCGCACAGTCACCGGGATCTACCGGCATGTCCTCGGCGGCGCCGGAGTTCGTGCGGATGGCGGCGAGCCCGAGACGGCCGCGGTAGGGTCCTGAGCACGCCGGCGACACGGCGAGAAATAGGGTCGGTGGGCCAGTCGCGTTGAGTGCGAGCGAGGGAAAGCAAAACCCGCAAGACGCGGGCAGCGGGTTGCAGCGGCTCGCCGCGGACGTGACCGGCACCTTTGCCACCCGAGTCCTGACGATGGGACTTGGGCTTTGCACTGGCATCATCACCGCGCGGGCGTTGGGCCCCGAAGGGCGCGGTATCTTTTCTCTCGTCGCATTGTTCCCGGCCAGCGTCGTGACCTTGTCCAAGCTCGGTCAGGGCGTCGCCTCGGTTTACTTCATCCGCCGGGAGAGAGGCGATCCCGGTCAGATTGCCTCGAACGATCTGGCCCTGGCGATTGTCGTTGGCACCGTTCTCACCTGCTTGGCGCTGGCGTTGAGCCCCACGCTGCTTTCGAGCGTGCTTCGAGGCGTTCCGTTTTGGGCATTGGCCGTGATGTTGCCGATGATCCCCGTCCTGCTCACCGAGAGCTACCTATACGGTGTGTTGCAGGCGACCGACCGTTTTCGCGTTTACAACACCCGGCTCTTGTCGGAGTCCGTATTGATGCTCGCCGGCATGGCGATTGTGTTGCTCGGATTGCGGCTTGGATTGCGCGGTGCGCTGGTCGTCGTCGTCTGTATCCGCATCATCATGGCGGTATGGGTTGTTGCGACGATTCACCGAACCTCGCCGCTGAAGCGTCGCTTCGACGCTGGCCTGTTTCGCCGCATGATTCGTTACGGACTGAAATCCCACGTGCAGATCATCGCGTCGCACTTTCACTTCAAAGCGGACATTTATCTGTTGGCTTATTTTCTTGACCCGGCGCAGGTCGCCTTCTATGTGATCGCGGCGCGCTTCGCCGAGCACATGATGTATGTTCCGCAATCCTTGGGCTTGGCTCTGTTCCCGCGGCTGGCAGCGAGCGAAGTCGATCGGGCTCACGAGTTGACGGCGACCGCATGCCGGCAAACGGTTGCGGTAACGGCACTACTCGCGCTGGCCATCACGCTCGTCGGACCAGTCTTGATCGTCTCCTGGTACGGTCAAGCGTTCGCGCCGGCAGCCGAACCGATCGGCTACGTGGCAGCCGGTATCGTGATGATGTCGCTCTACGTCTTGTTGTCTCGCAATTTTACCAGCCGGGACAAGCAACAGGTGAACATTGTTGCGGCCTATCTGGCCTTGGGCGGCAACCTCTCTCTGAACATCTTTCTGATCCCGGCCTACGGCATTGTCGGAGCGGCGGTTGCGACGATGATTTCTTACGCGACCGCCGCCCTCTTACTGCTGGCGTTCTTTCTGTACGATTCCGGCCTGCCGTTGCGCGACGTGGTGGTTCTCAAACGACGGGATGTTCAGATGTGGCGACGCTTGGCGGCCGACATGCGAGCAAGCATGCGGGGCGCTTGAGCCAGTGCGCTGACGAACGTCTTGTTAGCGCGGTTTACTGCTCGGATGACCCCCATAAGGGTATTGCTCGCTGGGGTGGTCCCTGACAACTTTAATGTTGGCTAATGGCGTTGTGCGCCGCAGTCTGAACACCATGGCTGTATATCGACAGAAGCGGAGTGTTTTCCGCACGCTCGCGCGACAATTCGTCGGCAGATGCGCGCTGGCCGCCTTGCTGATCGTGTCGTTCGGTGCGGATTCGGCACTGGCCGTCGGGGTTCAGTGTAGCCAACCTGCCGCAGATGCTGCGGGCTGGTCGGTGGCGACTGGCGGAGATCTCGATGGTGACGGAGTCTCGGACATTGCCGTGGGATCTCCGTGTGCGATCGTGTCGGGCGCTCGCCGGGTGGGGCGCGTCGCGGTGTACTCGGCAGTCGACGGATCTCGTCTCCTGCTCGTCAGGGGAACTCAAGAGAACGAACGCTTCGGCGCTTCGGTCGCCTTCGTCCCGGACACGAACGGAGACGGGAGGGATGAACTGGCCGTAGGTTCTTCGACTTGGGACGTGTTGCAGGGAAACGGCTCGACGCGGAGCAGTGCCGGCAAAGTCGATCTCTACGATTGGAGCGGGACTCTACTGTTTTCCGTCGAAGGTACGTTCGGTAACGGCAATTTTGGCGAAGCGGTTGCCGGAATTCCCGACGTGACCGGCGACCAGCGCGGAGAAGTGTTGGCCGGTGCAGGGAAAGCGCAAATCGAAGGCAAGCGTCGTGGAATCGCGTACTTACTTTCTGGCACTGACGGTGCGCTGCTCGGTCAAAGCGACGGAGCCGTCAACGGAGATACCTGGGGTTCGGTTCTGGCGAGTCCGGGCGACGTTGACGGTGACGGGACGCCGGACGTGATGGTTGCCTCCGGGCTGGCCGAAATTCCGCCGAGCACCGTCGATCTCAACAACGGCTCGGTCCAAGTCTTGTCGGGCGCCGATATGACCAATGTGTTGACCGTGGTCTACGGTCAACCGGAATCCAAACTCGGCAGGGCGGTTGTCCCCGGTGGGCCGCAAGGGTTCGTTGCCGGTGCGCCCGGGAGTGACGTCAACGGCAAGAACAAGGCCGGTATGGCGATCCTCTACAACTGGGCGGGTGCCCAACAGCGTGCCTTCAAGGACCCTGCGGCGGAAATCAACGCTGCTTTGGGGACAGCGGTCGGAATTATCGACGATGCCAACGGCGATGGCCGTGTCGACGTCGTTGCCGGCGCACCTGTGGCGACGGGCAACGGCTTGGCCTCGGCAGGACGGGTGCTGGCTTTTTCCGGAAAGAAAGGAACGGTTCTTTGGACCATGGAAGGCGAGCGCGCGAGCGCTCGCATGGGGCAAACGATCGCTTCCGCCGACGACATAACCGGCGACGGCGTCAGCGATCTGCTAGTCGGCGTGCCTGGAGACATCGCCCGCGGTCGCAGGGGAGCCGGATCCGTCCGCGTCGTCTCCGGCACTGACGGCAGCGAATGGATGCGTATTCGCGGGCGTCGTGGATTGGAAACGCGGTTATTCGTCCTCGGCGGTGATGTCGGTCGTAGGACGTGGCTATCGGAACACAATCACAAGGGCCGTCGCACGCGACGTGCGCTCGGCCGCGGACGGTCGATTGAAGCGGGCTCGTTTGCCGTGGCCGTTCTCGATGAAGAGACCAATCCGCTGCCTGGTACGTTGAAGGTGGCGTTGACCGGCGGACAAGGAAGCGACGACTTGGTCATCGTACAGGCCGCCGGACGCCGCGGGCGCGTGGTGTCACGATTCCGCGGGATGGGTGGGGGATATACCGGTGGAGTGCAGCTCGCCGCAGGCGACATTCTCGGCGACGCGAGCGACGATATTGTAACCGCCGAGGCCGATTCCACTGACGGTACCGTACGGGTAAAAGTTTTCAGTCGCTTCGACATCGATCCGGCTAGCGGCCTGGTCCGCTGGCTGGAACAGGCGGCGTTTACGCCCTACCTGCCGCTGGATGAAGTCGCCGGCCAGTTGATCAACGCCAGAGGTGCCAACGTAGCCGTCGGACGAGACGCGGCTGGACCGCTCATCTATGTTTCTCCGATCGCTGGCGTTCCGGTCGTCCGTGCGATCGATCAGACGGGGCTTCAGGTAAACGAATGGGTCGCCTATTTCCCGACCGATCACAGCGGCATTACTCTGACGGTAGGAGACCTCGACGGCGACGGGAAGTCGGAACTCGTCACGTTGCCGGTTACCGGCTCTCCCGAGATCAAGGCCTTCACATTTGCCGGTGTTCCGTTTGTTCCTGCCGGCGATACGGTGGCTGTCGACTTTACGTTGTCGGATCCCCAATTCATGGGCGGAGCCAGGATCGCAGTCGCCGATGTCGATCTCGACGGCAGCGGAGAGATCCTCGTCGCATCGCCTCCGGGCACGCGTTCGGTCGTGATGGCCTTCGAGATCGACGGGACTCCCGTTTCTTCATGGAGGCCGATGCAGCCCTTTGGTCCTGCACGCGTAGGACTCGCGATCGCTGCGAGTGATCGATTCATACGTCCGTGAACTCTAGAATCGAGCTCTCGCGAAAGCGGAGAGATCGACAATCATGGGCAATGTAGAGATGCCAGAGACGCATCGAAGAACCGCGTGTCCCGTTACCTACGTGATCGCTTCGATGGTCGTTGGCGGCACGCAGACGCATCTACTTCAAGTGCTGCGCCTACTCGACCGTCGCCATTTCGAGCCGCATCTGGTTTGCCTGCGTTCCGGCGGCCGACTGCTCGAGCAAGTGCGAGAGCTGGCGGTTCCGACGACGATCCTCGGCGTGCAGGGATCCTTACGCCGAGCGCAGGATCTCGGTGCGCTGCGCCGGCTCGCGCGGCTGGTTCGAGGGCGCGGCGACGGCGTTGTTCATGGCTACTTGCTGAGAGGAAACTTTTACGCCGCGATTGCCGGCCGGATGGCGAGATCCGCGCTGGTGGTTACCAGCAAGCGCGGCCTGCATCTGCCGGCAAGTCCGGCCGAACGCTTGGCGGTTCGGGTCTCTAACCGGCTGTCGACGGTCATCACGGGGAACTCTCCAGCGGTGTTGGACTTTACGCGTCAGAACGAGCCGACCGCTGGCAAACCGTTAGTCATGATCCCGAGCGGAATCGACGTCGAGCGCTTCGACCGGCGAGAGCAGCGCGGACTCCGCGGCGAGCTCGGTCTGGGCGACGGACCGTTGGTCGGGAGCGCGACCACGTTTCGGCCTAAGAAAGGCTATCCGATGCTGTTGCGCTCGTTTGCCTCGTTGCTCGAATCCGTTCCGAATGCGCGTTTGCTGATTGCCGGCGAGGATCGCTGGCAGCCCGACGCCGAGCGGATGGCACGGGAACTGGGGATCCTCGAGCGCGTGGTATTGCTCGGTAGGCGCTCGGATATGCCGGAAGTCTACAGTTCCCTGGATGTCTTCGTGTTGGCGTCGCGCAGCGAAGGCATGTCGAATGCTCTGCTCGAGGCGATGGCCATGCGGCTTGCCGTCGTCGCCACCGCCGTCGGCGGCAATCCCGCCGTGGTGCGAGACGGTGAGAGCGGTTTTCTCGTGCCCTACGGTGACCACGTGGCGATGGCGGCAAGGGTTTCCGGCCTGCTCTCGGATGCTTCGGCTCGTCATGCGATCGGCGCCAACGCGCGCCAACGGGTCGTCGAGCAATACTCTGCGTCCGCGATGGTCTCGAAGATGGAATCCCTCTACCGGCGTCTGTTGCGGCCGGCGTTTTCATGAGGGGCCGCTAGGCAGTCCGCCGGGTTCCATGTAAAATATTTGCGGTCCAAGAGTCCGACTCCAGTTTCCGCTGTTCGCTTCGTCTGAGGCATCTTTGCGCCGATTGCCGCTACTTCGACGGTGAGGCTTCGTTCACCGGAAACCATGGACAAAAAATTCGAGCGAGACGAGAGATAGGCATGATAGATCGACGACGCTTTAGGGATATCGCGGTACCTGCCATATTGGCCCTTTCGGTGGCGGCTGCGTTGGCGGCTCTTTTCGGTTGCGGCGGGCAACCAACGAGCAAAACCGCTGCAAGCCGCGTTGTCATCCTGGGTTTTGACGGCGTCGACCCCGACCTGATCGAACGCTGGTCGGGCGAATTGCCACATATTCGCAAGCTGATGGAAGACGGAACTTTCCGTCGCCTGCGCACTACCGTGCCACCGGCTTCTTGTACCGCGTGGTCGTCGTTTGCGACCGGCGTAAACCCCGGCGAACACGGAATTTTCGATTTCATTTACCGCGACCCGAAGACGTATCTGCCGGATCGTACCGGCGCCGTGTCGCACAAGGCCGAATATCTCTGGCGCTTGTTCCGCCGAAAGCCGGAGACGTTTACGACGACGATGACCGGCACGCCGTTCTGGGAACGCGTTGATCAAGCGGGGCATGCCGCGGTCGTTCTCAGGGTTCCCTGTGTTTACCCTTTTGCGGATACCAAGCATGGACACCTCGAAGGCGGCTTCGGTGTGCCGGACCTGCGGGGAACGGAAGGGACCTTCCATTTCTTCACGAGCGCGCTCTCGCCGAGCGAAGCGAAGGACCCCGCGCTCGGCGGCAAAGTGGTATCGATCGCCAAGGGAAGCGAGATCCACGCTACGATTGAGGGGCCGGTCAACCCGCTTTCGGACTCGGGCGAGCGTCTGACGGTGCCGGTCGTTTTCCGCCCGAAGGGTAGCGATGCGGTGGAAGTCGAAATCGACGGGTCGAGGCAACTCGTGCAGCTCGGTCGCTGGGGCGATTGGACCCGGCTGGCGTTCCGCGTGACGCCGTTTTCGACGATTCACGGGCTTGCCCGTTTTCGCCTGATGGCTTTGGAGCCCGAGGTCGAGATCTATCTATCCCCGATCAACCACGATCCGGCAGATCCCGCGATCGCCGTGACGGAGCCCTACGAATACGCCAGCGAACTGCAGAAGGCCGTCGGCGACTACAAGACGGTCGGCTGGAATCACGAAACCTGGGGCCTGAATGAGCAACGGATTGACGAAGCGGCCTTTATGGAAGACGTCTTCGATACGATGCGCAAGACCGAGGAGATAACGTTCCACGAGTTTGATACGAGAGCCTCGGATCTGTTCATCTCTGTGTTTGTCGAGCCGGATCGCACATCCCACATGATGTACCGCTTGATCGACAAACAACATCCTCTCTACGACCAGGACTTGGCCGGTCAATTCGGCAATTCGATTCGGCAAACGTACCTGCGGATGGACGAAATCGTCGGTAAGATGATGAGCCGACTCGACGGAGACGACAGCTTGTTCGTCATCAGCGACCATGGCTTCCACAGCTATCGGCGCGGGTTCAACGTGAACACCTGGCTCGTGGAGCACGGCTACATGACGTTGAAAAACGGCAAGAAAGCTACGGACAAGAAGTTCCTGCTAGACGTCGACTGGTCCAAGACCAAGGCCTATGCGCTAGGCGTCGGTGGGATTTATCTCAACATCAAGGGGCGCGAGAGCCGGGGAATCGTCGAACCCGGCGAGCCGGCCCGCGCGCTCGCTCGCAAGCTCGCCGTCGAACTTGAAGCGGTGCATGATCCAAAGACAGGTAATCGTGCAATACTGAAGGTATATTTAGCTGGCGACACCTGGCACGGAAAGCGTCTGGACGAAGCCCAGGACCTGCAGATCGGATTCGCCGAGGGCTACCGGGTTTCCTCGGCGACGCCACTCGGAGGAGCTCCGGCGGCGCTGTTCGAAGACAATATGAAAAAGTGGAGCGGGGACCATGCCTCGAGCGTGACAGCGGAAACCGACGGCATTTTTCTGAGCAATCGGCGGGTCAAGCAAAGCGAAGTTGCGATCGTCGACTTGGCGCCGACCGTTCTTCACTTGTTGAACGATCCGGTGAGTGGTGATTACGAAGGACAGGTACTCGAGTTCGAAACTGCGGGAGGCGGATCGTGAGCGGATTGATGGCACGTTTGGCCGCAGGCTTGCTTGGCGGATTTGCCGGGGGCGCGATTGCCGGCCTCGGCGAGGCGCTTGTCGTTACGGCAACGAGTTCTGCGGACGAGTACTGGGTGTTTCTCTTCGCGGTGCTGGCTTACGGTGCATTCGGCACGGCGATGGGCGGTGGATGGGCTGTTGCCGCGACGGTGCTGCCGTTCGACAAATCGGTACCGCGCGTCGGCGGTACCGCGGCCGGTTTGGCCGGCGCCGCGCTGGGCTTCGTCGTTGCACGCTTCCGCGTCGTGCGCGACGTATTCGGCGCAAGCTTG
>CAZJCO010000068.1:0-11081 GCA_964544375.1 uncultured Myxococcales bacterium | reverse complement strand
TTCCGGGCATTTGATCCCCGATCACGAGCGCGCCCTCAAGATCGGCTGGCGGGGAATTCATGCCGAGCTCAAGGCACGCTACGGCCGTCTTTCGCCGACCGACAAACGCGGGCCTGCCGGCGGTCAACTGCGGGCCATGATGACTTCGGCCGCCATGGCGCGCGACCTCGCAGCGCGCTACGCCGCGCGCTGCCGGCGGCTGGCGGCCAAGGAGCTACGGCCCGAACGCCGCGACGAACTCGAGCAAATGGCGCGAAATCTCGATCGCGTGCCATGGGAGCCGCCACGCGACTTTTGGCAGGCGGTTCAGGCGCTGTGGATCAACCACATGCTGGTAATGAGCGACGAGAATTACCCGGGACCAGGCATCAGTTTCGGCCGTATCGATCAGTACCTCTTTCCTTACTGGCAAGCCTCCCTCGAGGCCGGCATGGATCCCGCGTTCGCCAAGGAGATCCTCGGCTGCTTCTGGGTGCACGCCAACACCGCCTACGACGCGATGATCAAGATGGGCAACCAGGGCATTACTGCAGGTTTCGGCCAGCTCATCACTCTGTCCGGCATCGGTCCGGGCGGCCGCGACATGACCAACGATCTGACCTACCTCTTTCTCGACGTGATTGACCGGATGAGTCCGATTCTCGAGCCGAAGCCGAACGTCCGCCTCCATCGACGCTCACCGGAAGCCCTACTCGATCGCCTTGTCGAGATGATTGCTTCGTGTCAAGGGGCACCGTTCCTGCTCAACTTCGACGAGCGTTCGATGGCTGGGCTCATGCGCGAAGCGCGCAGCGGAGGCTACGAACATCTGATCCGCGACGACAACGTTCACGACTATGCTCCGGTGGGCTGCCTCGAAAACACGATGGTCGGCAACGACCGCTCGGGCACGGTCGACTGCAACCTGAATCTGCTCAAGGCTGTCGAACTCGCGTTAACCGGAGGGCGCGACCTCGTGCCAGCGGTCGATCCCATCACCGATCGCGCCGCGCCGATTCGGCTCGACGGAGCCGATACTGGGGACGCCGCATCGTTTTCAAGCTGGGAAGAATTCTGGAATGCCTATGTACGGCAAACGCGATCGATCGTGCGACGCTGCGTCGACCTGTACGAGCGCACCGAGGAACTGCGGGCCGAACTTTCTCCGACGCCTTACCTGTCCTGCTTGGTACGGGGCTGCGCCGAGCAGGCCCTCGATATTACGCAAGGCGGCGCCGAGATCAGTTTCGTCACGTTGGAAGCGGTCACGTTTGCAACCACCGTCGACTCCTTGCTTGCGATCAAACACTTGGTGTTCGACACCGGACGCTGCACGACATCCGAACTGGTCGAGGCACTTCGCAACAACTGGGACGGCAACGAGGTACTGCAGGCCTGGGCACGTTTCCGCGCGCCGAAGTACGGCCGCGACGATCCGCGAGCAGACGAAATGGCCCGTCGCGTAATGGACGTGTGGACCGAAGAAGTCTGGCGTCATCGCACCCGATCGACCCGGCGCCGCTATCGTCCGGGCATGCTCAGCTGGAACTACTGGGTCGGAGACAGCTACGTACTCGCCGCGAGTGCCGACGGCAGGCCCAAAGGGCGCTTCCTGTCAAACGCCATCTGCCCGAGCAACGGAGCGGACACATGCGGCCCGACGGCCAACGCCAATTCCGTCGGCGAAGCTCTCGGCGGCCGGACTAGCGATCCCGGCGGCGGGGACTGGCAAGACTACGTCAACCTATTGCCCAACGGCGCCAGCCACACGATGACCTTCAGTCCAGCACTGCTGCGCGATGCAGAACACCGCCAGAAGTTCAAATCTTTCTTGCGTGGCTATTGCGAAAACGGCGGCACGGCACTTCAGATCAACGTACTCGACGCCGAGGTGCTGCGCGATGCGCAGCGCAATCCGGAACAGTACCGTAACCTACTGGTTCGGGTAACCGGCTACAACGCTTACTTCACCAGCATCGGCCGCGAGTTGCAGGACGAAATCATCGCGCGCGAGGCGCGAAGCGGGCACTGACCGTGGAATCGGCCGAAGACAGAGCGAACGTCCGCCGCTGCGATCACCGCACGCCAACGGCGCCGGTACTGAATGTCCAGCGTATGTCGACCGAAGACGGGCCGGGACTACGCACGACGGTCTTTCTCAAGGGATGCAGCCTCGCCTGCGCCTGGTGCCACAACCCCGAAAGCATGTCTCCCCAGCCCCAGGTGGTATGGCACGACTGGAAGTGCATCGGCTCGCGCGCCTGCGACGCACGCTGTCCGCACGACGCGATCGAGCGCGACGCTTCGCGCGTCGTCGTCCGACAAGACCGTTGCGACGGTTGCGGCGAATGCGTCCAAGCCTGCCCATCGACGGCGCTCGAGCTTCTCGGCCGCGAACGAAGCGCGGCAGAAGTCTTCGAGGAATTGGTCCGCGACCGTAACTACTACGACGCCGACTGCGGCGGCGTCACCGTGTCTGGCGGCGAACCGGGACTCAAGCCCGGCTTCGTCAGCGATCTGTTCAGCGCCTGCAGGAAAGCGGGAGTGCGTACGGCACTCGATACCTGCGGTCTCTGTGCACCCGAGGCGCTCGCGCGCTTGATGCCCCTGTGCGACGTGATCCTCTACGACATCAAAGAAGTCGATTCGGCTCGCCACCAACGCTTCACCGGTCAACCGAACGAACGAATTCTGGAAAACTTCAAACAGCTCGTGCGAAGCAGGCGGCGCGGTGCTTGGAACGGACGGCTGTGGGTTCGCACACCGCTGATCCCGGGCGCTACGGCAACCGAGCAAAACGTTCGCGGCATCGGCGCTTTTCTGGCCGAACACGCCGACGGCATAGTCGAACGTTGGGAATTGTGCGCCTTCAACAACCTCGCGCGCGACAAGTACCAACGGCTCGGGCGCTCTTGGAATTTCCAAGACGCCCCCTTGCTGAGTCACGCGGAGCTCGAGGGCTTCGCCGCCGTCGCCCGTAACAGCGGCGTGGATCCGCAAATCGTGATTGCCACCGGAGCCACACGAATCGAAGAGTCGGAGCAGCCCGATGAAGCCCGCGCTTGATCCCTACTGGCAAGGCCGGGCCTCGGCCGCCACGGCGTCGCAGACAGCGCTCGACGAAGACGCCATCGCCGCCTTTCAACCGGACGCGAAGATCTCGCTACTGGCAACCAAGGACGCCAACGGTCTGCCGCGGCTCTCCTTGATTACCTCGCTCGCCGCCAAAAACGGTTCGACGCTGACCTTTGGCCAGTTCTGCGAGGGCTGCAGTAAAGACAATCTACGCGCCCGGCCGGAGGCCGGGTTTCTTGTCATGGCCAAAGACCGGAGGATTTGGCGGGGCACCGCGACGTGGAAAAAGGCCCAGCGACAGGGCGAGGATTTCGAGGCTTACAATCGCCGTCCCATGTTCCGCTACAACGCCTACTTTGGCATCCATACGGTTCATTTTCTGCAACTGCGGGAGGCCTGCGGACCGCAGCGGCCATCGCCGGCCGCGCTCGCCGCCGCCGCCGCGGGGGGCCTGCTGGCGAAAATCTGGCAGCGGGCCGGCAAGAAGCAACCGCAGGCGATGAACGCATGGGCCTCGCGGCTGCTCACGCGACCGACCACGCTCAAGTTCGCCGCCTGGGTTGCCGAAGATGCCTATCCACGGATCGTCCCCTTGTTGCCTGCGATCTCGGCCGGTCGCGGGAACTTGCTGCTGGCGACCAGTGGATTCGGCGCCGAACTATGCCGTCTTCCCACCGAGACGCCCGTGGCCGTACTCGGTTTGAATCTGAGGATGGAAAGCGTGCTGGTGCGCGGCACCATCGGGCCCCTCGCCGGCTTACGCGGTTTTCGCGGCCGCTCGCTGTCGATCGACTACGTCTACAATTCCATGCCGCCCAAGCACGGACAGATCTACCCGCCGGTTCCACTGCAAGCACTCGAACAGTTCTGAGGGCTGCTCGGCTGCTGCCAGTCTGCGCTCGACAAAACGTTGAACGAACCGTTGCGCTCGGCTATGCAGTGGTGCGGGAGGCAGAAAGGAGCAGTTCTTGTGGCCTATCGGTTTTCCGCAATCTATTTCGAAGCGACGCGCCGCTGCAATTTGCGCTGTCCGGTTTGCATGACGGCGAGCAACGACGTCGAAACCGTAGGCAAGAGTCGCGGTCGCGAACTCAGCCTGGACGAAATTCGCCGCCAGGTGCTCGAGCCGGCCAAGCGCTTGGGCGTACGCGCCATCGGTTGGAGCGGTGGTGAGTTTTTGCTGCGCAAGGATGCCTTCGACCTACTGCGGCTTACGGTCGACCTCGGTTACAAGTGCAACATTTGCAGCAATTGCGAGCTACTCGATCGTGAACGTCTGATTCAACTGAAAAATGCCACGCGCGGAGACCTGACGATTGCCGTCGGATTGAACTCGATCGACGGCGACAACCGTTGGAGTCGCAACGCCGACGCCGATCGCACGCTCGAGGTGCTCGAGTGGTGCCGCGAGCTGCGCATCGACCGGCACGTGATCATCACTCTCGGCCGCTACAATGCCGAGTCCTTCGAGCGAACGGTCGATTATCTGGTAAAGCGTCGCATATCCTACAACCGCGCGCCTCTGGTGGCGCGCGGCTCGGGGGATAGCTATTTTCAGGAAAAGGGCTTCTCGCGCGAGGATCTCGAGCGCCACTTTCACCCCGTCCTGCGCCGCCACGTCAACGGCTTCGTCAGCTACACACCGTTCTTCCTCTCCCCAGAGCTGCACCAACGAGTATCGGGCGGACAGAAGAACGGAACCGTCCCACAAAACCCTCCGATCGGCTGTTGGGTCGGCAACTGGCTGGCAATCAACGCCGAGGGAGACCTATCGGTATGCCCAGTATTGCTCGACGAGCTATCCACCGGCAACGTACGGGACAAGCCGATCGACGAACTCGTCTATCAGAGCAAAATGTTCTCTGATCTCACCGATCGCAGCCGGCTCAAGGGCCGCTGCGGCCGCTGCCGTTACCAGTACACCTGCGGCGGATGCCGCGCGATGGCCTACTACCACACCGGCGACTACCTGGAAGAA
This sequence comes from uncultured Myxococcales bacterium, assembly GCA_964544375.1. GTDB lineage: Bacteria > Desulfobacterota > Binatia > UBA1149 > SPBQ01 > CAZQYE01. The sequence continues at coordinate 6,049 of CAZJCO010000068.1, read as the reverse complement.
GACCCGACCTGCTTCTTCAATCCGGCCGACGTTACAACGGTGAGCGAGTACGAAGAAGAAACCAATCGGCTCTTCAAGAAGTACCTGATCGTCGCGCGACACGCCGGCTTCTACGAGCGCCCGGCACCGGCCGGAGCGCAGCAAACCGAGCAATCCCTGCGCCGCACGGGCTAGGGCTTCTCGTTCGAGACCATCCACATGGCGAAGTACTGCGAGCCGCCACCGTAGGCGTGGCCCAAGACCCTGCGAGCACCGTCGATCTGGTGTTCGCCGGCTTGTCCGCGCACCTGCATGGCCGCCTCGGCGAACCGCAGCATGCCCGATGCGCCGATCGGATTGGACGACAGCACCCCGCCCGAGGGGTTGATCGGCATGTCGCCTGTAAGCGCGGTGGCGCCTTGCTCGGTCATCTTCCAACCTTCTCCGGGATCCGCGAAGCCGAGATTTTCCATCCACATCGGTTCAAACCAACTGAATGGAACATAGATTTCGGCGGCGTCGATTTCCGCGCGAGGCTTGGTCACAGCGGCTTGCTTGTACAACTCGGCAGCGCATTCACGGCCCGCGCGAGGATTGACCTGATTGCGACCTGAAAACATCGTCGGTTCGCTGCGCATCGCCGTCGCATGCACCCAGGCGGGGGGATTCGGCGACGTCGCTGCAAGTTTTTCGTTAGCCAACACCATCGCGCAGGCTCCGTCGGAAGACGGGCAACACTCGAGATAGCGAATCGGATCCCACAGCATCGGCGAGTTTTCGACCGTCTCGATACTGATGTCCTGGATGTGCAAGTGCGCATACGGATTCTTTAGTGCGTTCTGCCGGTCTTTGACGGCGACTTTGATGCCGATGTCGGGCGGAGCGCCGGATTCGCGAATGTAGGCGCGGATCAAAGGCGCAAAGTAGCCGCCGGCGCCGGCAACCAAGGGCACCTGGAACGGAATATTGGCGGTAATCGCCCAGGTCGCCTCGCTTTCGGATTGTTTCTCGAACGAAAGCGTGAGCACGCGCTCATGAATGCCGGCACGAATCAGATGTGCCGCGACCAACGCTGTCGACCCGCCGACGCTACCGGCGGTGTGCACGCGGATCATCGGCTTGCCGACGGCCCCGAGCGCGTCGGCAAGATAGAGTTCAGGCATCATGACGCCTTCGAAGGTGTCCGGCGCCTTGCCGATCACCAGCGCTTCGAAGTCGTTCCAGCCGATTCCGGCATCTTCGAGTGCTCGACTAGCGGCCTCGCGCACCAGTCCGACCATCGACACGTCCTTGCGCTTGGCCTTATGACGGGTTTGCCCGATTCCTACGACTGCACAGCGCTCGGCCATCACTCTCCCTCCAAGACACAAACCAGGTTTTGCTGCAGGCACGGACCGGACGTCGCGTGCGCGACGGCTCGGTCGGCTTCACCGTCGAGGATTCTCCGAGCGGCTTCACCGATACGCGTCAGTCCCGCGGCCATGATCGGGTTGGCCGACAGCGCACCGCCGGAAGGATTGATCCTCGTCGCCTCCGCCAACCCGAGCTCGTCGCGCAGGATGAGTTCCTGATGCGTAAACGGTGCGTAGAGTTCGGCGATATCGACCTTGTCCTTGCCAACGCCCGCCTTCTCTCCCGCCAGCCGGGCCGAGGGGCTCTTGGTAAGATCGCGCAGGCCCAGGCCCTGGACGTCTACCCGATGGTCGATTCCACGAATCCAAGCCGGACGCGCACAGCGGCTGCGCGCGAGATCGCCGGCCGCCAAGACCACCGCCGCAGCGCCGTCGGAAATCGGCGGGCAGTCGTGCTTGCGCAAGGGAGAGGCCAGATACGGCTCGGCCAACAGTTCGTCGACGTCGAAGTCGCCTTTCACTTGCGCGCAGGGGTTTTCTTTTGCGTCTCGTCGGCTGCGTGCCGCAACCTCGGCCATCTCGCGCTCGTCGTGCGTGCCCGAGTCGATCAAGGCGCGCGCCTGCAGCGCGGCAACCGAAATCGAGTCGGGCCAGAGTGGACCGACCGTGTAGGGATCGAGCTGACGACTGAGGATTTCCTTAATGTCGCCGATCGACGACTTACCGAAACCGTAGACCAAAGCCGAGTCGACGTCGCCGTGCTGCAGTCTCACCCAGGCCTCGGCCAGCGCCCAGGCTCCGTCCATCTCCACGTGCGATTCCTCGATCGGCGGCCAGGCACCGATCGCGTCAAGCGACGTAACGAAGGAAAAGGCGACGCCGGCCAGGTAGTCGGAACTGCCCGAGCAAGTAAAACCAATATCCTCGCGGGCGACGCCCGAACGTTCGAGTGCCTCGGTTACGACCGGCATCAAAATCTCGACTTCATTGGCGTCCGTATTGCGCCGGAGCGAAGGAGCTTGCGCAAAAGCGATGACCGCTATGTCTCGCATCAGATGTGCTCCTTGTAGCTCTCGAAGGGAGCGTCGGGCTCACCGTTTGGCCGAAAGTAGAGGATCGATTCGAAACTCGGCTTGCGCTCTTCGGGCGGAGCCCACACCGCTTCGACTCGCAGCCCCATACGAACCTCCTCGACCGGCACATCGGAAATCATGTGAAAGAAGGGAATGTCGGCGCCGTCGAGAACGATGGACGCGCAGACGTAGGGGATGTCGACCGCCTGGCCGTAGAACGGCAGGTTCACGGTACAGAACGTCGCCACCGTCCCTTTGTCGGCAATCTCGACTTCCTCCTGCGTCGGTACCGCGCAGGTGGGACAGGAACCACGTGGCGGAACGTAGACCCGACGGCACTTGGGACAGCGTTGCGCGAGCAATCGCCCTTCGACCAGGCCGCGCAGGAAGCGCTTCTGCGCGTGACCGGCGGTCATCGTGTAGTCGAGGCGAATCGGCGTAATGATGTCGGTGACAATCTCACTCATCGATCTTCCTCAGGCTCGAAACACTCGATGTCGGTAATCATTCCGGTGGTCTGCTCGGACCACCGCGGCCGCACCCGCATTCCGCTCTTCATCGCCGACACGCTCGACGCCGCAACCGCGTGCAGCATGGCCGTGTCGGCTCCGTCGAGCCGGATCAACGCCCACGCGAACGGTTCCGACAGAGGGTGCTTGGGAGAGGGCTGGTCCACCCACGTCCAGGTCGTAACCACGCCGCCCGGACCGACTTCGACGAATTCTTGCGTAACGTCTTCGGCCGTCTCCGGGTCGTGCTCGATCGGCGGCACCAGCACCTTGCCGCTCTTGCATCGGACGCCCAAGACCTTCTTGTCTCGTAGCCCGGCGAGAAAGCGGCCGGTGACCGGCCCCACGGTTCGCGTGTAGGGAAACTCAAGGACGTGACGAGCGGCTAACACCTCGCCGTCTTCAATGATCTCTTCCGGCATGACTACCCCCGGACCGCAACTGCGCGCCTGCGGCCCTCGATGGGGCAAAGTGAAACGTGTTCTAGCTTAAGTCAACCGAAGCGGCGGCCGCTTTGCTCAGGGCTGGTAGGCGCAGTACGGCTCAGCCGCCATGTAGTCGTCGGTGAGCGCATAGGCACGCGCGCGCGAGCCGCCGCAGACGTCGGCGTAGGCGCAAGGAGCGCACTTTCCCCCGAGCTTTGCGGGGTCGCGCAGGTCGCGGAACAGCGGCGAGTTACGGTAGATATCGGTCAACGAGTCTTGGCGTACGTTGCCGGCGCAGACCGGCAGGAATCCCGAGGGAAAAATCTCGCCAATGTGGCTGACGAAGGCAAACCCTTTGCCCGAGTTGACCGCCTTGGGCGACATCCCGATGCCCGAGATCCCGCGCGGTCGCGCAAGGATGTACTGAATTCGATCTTCGGCGGTGGCCCCATGTTCCGCGGTTTCCTTTTCGATCACGTAGCGGCGGTAGTGCGGCGCCTCGGTCACTTTGATGATGAACGGCGCCTCGTTGTTGAGACGGTGCAGCCGCTCGAAGACCTCTTCGAACTGGTCCGCCTTGAGACTCTGCATCTCCTTTCCGCGGCCGGTCGGGACCAGGAAAAATACTTCCCAGAAAACCACGCCGAGGCTTTTTACGAGTTCGACCATGGCTTCGAGATAGACGTGGTTCCAAGAGGCAAAGCAGGTATTGATCTGTACCGGGATTCCCGCGTCGTGGGCAAAGCCGACGCCCTCGAGCGTCTTGGCGAACGAGCCGTCAACGCCGCGAAAGGCATCGTGGATGCGTTCGGTCGGACCGTCCAGGCTAAAGGCGACTTGATCGATGCCGGCTTGCTTGAGGCCCTCAATGCGCTCGCGCGTCAAACCGGGCGTTGCCGCCGGGATCGTCCCCATGCGTAGCCCCGCGTCCTTGCCATAGCGGACGAGCTCCTCGAGGTCGGGACGGCGTAGCGGGTCGCCGCCCGAGAGAATGAAAATTGGCGTTCCCATGCTCGCGACTTCGTCGAGCAGTGCCTTGCCCTCGTCGGTCGTGAGTTCACCGGGGTCGCGATCGGGGATCGCTTCTGCCCGACAGTGCTTGCACGCGAGGTCGCAGGCCTGCGTCGTCTCCCAGATGACGAGGAACGGGCAGTGGTCGAAGTCGACCGCGCCCATCGGCCCGGAGCCACTGGTAGGTACCGAAGATGGATGCGACGACGCCTGCATGTTGCCCTCCTGAAAAGCACGCGGCCGTAGCGAGCATCCTACGCCTCGCTCGCCACGGCCACCTCGTGTTTATAGCCCGCGCCGGCTGTGGATTAAACTCGTATACGGCACTCGCCCGCCGGCTGATCGGGCCGCGCGAGCTGCTGCGGCTGCTCGTAAGGCTGCCGTGTCAAGTCGGCAAGGCGTCGAGCACAGCGATTGCGTCGGCGAGCGGAGCCACCTCGTGGGTACGAACGTAGTCGACTCCCCGCAGCACCGCAGCGATTTCCGCCGCCAAGGTCGCGGCGCCGCGCTCGCCGACTCCGCGACCGGCGACCGCACCGAGAAAGGATTTGCGCGAAACCGAAATCAGCAATGGAAGGCCAAAGCTGCTCTTGATGCGCGGAATCTCCGAAAGCACGGCAAACGACGCCTCCGCCGCGCTCGAGAGGAAGAAGCCCATGCCCGGGTCGAGGACCAGGCGATCCTCCGAAATCCCGGCGCGCAGCAGCTCGCGTACCCTCTGATCGAAAAAGCGATAGACCGACGACAAAACCTCGTCGCTGCCACGTTCGCTCCGCTCAGCGATCGCGCCTGGCTGCACCGCGTGCATCACGATTAGCCGGCAATCGGCTGCAGCAAGCGTGTCCAGTACGGCTGCATCGCCAAAGCCACGGATGTCGTTGATGAAGGCCACGCCTTGTTTGCAAGCGTAACGCTGCACCTCTGGTTTCCAACTGTCTATCGACAGCGGAATCCGCTCACGCTGCAGCGCCTGCAACACGGGATCGATCCGCCGAATCTCTTCGGCCGGCTCTACCGCGCGGGCCTCGGGGTTACTCGCTGCGGCCCCGACATCGATGGCGCACGCGCCGTCGGCTACCAACCGGCGCGCGTGTTCCAACGCGGCGGCAGGTTCGCGGTAACGCCCACCGTCGGAAAACGAGTCGTCGCTCAGGTTGAGGATCCCCAGGATGTTGGTCTTGATTCGCGCCGTCACGGCTGCCGCTCGAGAAGCGGGGAACGATCCGGCTTGGTCAGTTCGACCGGCTCCAGCGTAGCGCCGAAGGCATGTCGCGGAACATGTTGAAGCCGACGCCGGCCATACGCGCGAAGCGCGCGAAGATGTGGGGCCTCGCCCGCTCGGAGCGGTCCGGCAGAACAACGGCTACTTGATCGCCGTAACTACGCCGTTCGTGCCCCAGTGCCCAAGCCATCACCCGAAGCTCGCCGAGACTGGGGTGGTAGTCCATCTCACGAACGTCGATGACAATCTTGTAGTTCTTGTCGAAACTCGGATCCTCGGCCAATCGCCCCATCGCGTCGAGCGCCGACCGAAGATCGACGCGGCCGCTGACCGTGACAAAGGCGGTTTTTTCCTCGGACTTGATCTCGTAATGCAGACCCATCTCGGCTCCAGACGACTTTAGGGTCTCACATCCTGGGAGATAAGGCAATGCACTTTCTCGAGCGGCTTTACCATCAGTACGCGCGTCTCCAAAAGC
>CAZJCO010000067.1:0-11124 GCA_964544375.1 uncultured Myxococcales bacterium | reverse complement strand
GCGGGCGCGCCCGAACTCGCTGCCATTGTCGCCGCGGCGCACGCCGAGACGCCGCAGACGGTCCGCATGCCCCAGCGCGACCCGCCGATCGACGGCACGGTTTCGTTCTGGATGGAAGACTCGGACTTGCGCGCGCCGCAGGAAGAGGTTCTCAACGGCGTCTGTTCTCGCGTCGCCGGCTACCTGGTCGCCGAGTCCGTGCCGATCGTGAACGCGACCCACACCGCAGCGCTCGGTGAACGCGTGCCGGGCATCAACATGGTGGCACTCATCGAACGGCCCGAGTCGATGGGCTACATGGAGTGGATCGGTCACTGGCGCGGGCACCATCGCAAAGTCGCGATCGAAACGCAGTCGACGTACCTCTACATTCGAAACGTGGTGGTCCACCCGCTGACGGCGGACGCGCCTCCGTGGGCCGGAATCGTCGAAGAAGGATTTCCGGCCGAGGCCGTCACGAATCCCATGCTCTGGTACCGCGCCGAAGGCTCACAAGAAAAGCTGCAAGAGAACATGGGCCGCATGATCGAAAGCGTGCAGGCTTTTCTCGATGTCAGTCGCGTCGAGTCGCATCCGACCTCGGAGTACCGAATCACGGATTGACCCGATCATGGAACACGAGGCGCTCGCATGCGCCGACCGCCAAGAACGTCACTCGGCCTTCTGCGCCAGCCGCCGCCGCTGCTGCTCGAGACGCTCCAGATAAGCGAGCCAGCGCTCGGCCTCCTCGCGTTGACCGTCTATCTCGCGGGCTTTCTCAAAGGCGCGGCGCGCCTGCGTAAGGCGATCGCCGGAATAATGTGCGATTCCAAGCAACAGCGCGACCTTACCGCGGTCGGGCAGCCCCCCCTTGGCCAACGCCTGGGCGAACGCGGTAGCGGCGGCATGCCACTGCTGCCGCTCCATCTGCAATTGGCCCAACCTCACATAGAGTTTGCCGTCATCGGAGGCTTGTGCGGCTTTGCCAAGCGGCTCGATGGCCTCGTCGAATTCGCGCGCGCTCAACCAGGCATCCGCAAGCAGCTCCCAGGCCTCGGGATCCGACGCGGCGACGCCCTCGGCGAGCGCCTTTTCCATCACCATCGCCGCCCGATAAGGAATCTCGTGATACAGGTACATGCGCGCCAGGTTGCGCAGCTCGCTATCGCGGTCGAGCAAGCCCAGTTCGTAAGCGACCTGCATTGCCGCCAGTGCGTCTTCTTCTCGTCCGAGTTCGGCGTATACACTCGAAAGCTGAAGCCAGTAGGCCTTGCCGCCAAAGCGCGTCACCAGTTCTTCGAGCAGCTTGCGTGCCTCGCCGTACTCTTTGCGCTGCAAGCGCAGCGCCAGCAGGAGTTGCAACCACGGCTCCTTGGGCGCACTCGACGCTTCGACCGCGCGACGTGCGGGCTCGAGCGCTTGCTGGGGTTGCTCGGCCTGCATGTAGGCCGCCGCCAGCAGGTAGTAAGCCTGCGGCGCCGGATTCTCGGCCTCGCCAAACCATGCTTTCAACGTCACGATCGCTTTGTCGTAGCGCTCGAGCGCCAAGTACAACTGCGCCAAGTTGTAGCGGGTGTTGAGCTGCGCGCCTTCGGGTAGGGCGTCGAGTGCCAGACAACGCTCGAAAGCAGCTGCCGCGGTCGCGTAGTCCTCTTGCGCCGAGGCGACATACCCGTAGGTTTGTTCGACCAAGGCCCGCTCGTGCGAGTTCAGCCCACGACGGCCGGCCAGTTGATCGACCTCCTTCTTGGCGCCGGCGTAGTCGTCGGCCGCCAGCAACTCGTGAGCGCGTTCGAGCTTCTTGTATGCGTATTCACTCACGGTAAAGCTCACGCGCTTCTTCTTGCCGGCATCTCTTTCGGCGTGCGCGGTCCCGCAAACGAGAGCCAGCATCGCCAGCGCAAAGGCGACGCCGGCAACTACCGCGCTGCGTGCCGGCCGAGCTCTGCTGCGTCGCTTCATTTCTCCAGTTCGAACGTCAGTCGAACGGTCACTCCCGGACGCTCGACCGCTTTGCCGCCGACGATCTTCGGCTTGTACTTCCATTTACGAATTGCGCGCAACGCCGCACGGTTGAAGATGCTGCCCGGTTTCGCGTCGATTACGGCGGCGTCTTTGACCGTGCCCGCCGTCGTGATCGTGAAGCGGACGATCACCCAACCTTCAATGCCGCGCTCGGCCGCGCTGATCGGGTACTGCGGATTGACCCGCACCATTGGGATCACGTCGGCGTCACTCGGTGCGGCGCCAAGATAAGGACCGCCGGCAATATCGAGCGCCGGTCGAAACACCGGAACGGCGCCGAAGTCGCCTTGATCGAACGCTTCCGGCAACTCCAAAAGATCGATGTCCGGCGTCGGCGGGGGCTGGGGCAACGCCTGCTTTTCGGGCAACATGCGTTGTTTGAGCCGCAACTCGGAATCGCGCTTGAGCCGCACAAACTCGATCACCCGTGCCTGCTCGACGCCTTCTCTCTCCCGCGCCCGACTGCTGATCAACTCTTGCATCTCGTAGAAGACGCCAAAGGTGACCAGCGCGGCCAAGGATCCGGTGATCAGATAACGCCCGAGCATGACCATCGGTTCAGCTCTCCGCGACGTCGAGCATCTCGCACGCGTCGGCGACGATCACGCTACTCGACGGCCTCCGCGGCGATCGATACGCTTTCGATTCCGGCCAGCCGGGCAGCGTCCATGACTTGCACCAGCAGTCCGTTTTTCGAGTCCTCGTCGGCCTGGATGACCACACCGCCTTTTGGGTTTTCCGCATGCAGGCGCTCGATGTTGGCGCGGACCGCACGAATGTCTACTTCCCGTTTGTCGATCCAGACATGGCCGTCCTCGGTGATCGCCACCATGATGCTGCCCTGCTGTTTCTTCTCAGCGGTCTGCGCGGCCGGTCGGCTGACGTCGATACCCGCCTCTTTGACGAACGAGGAGGTCACGATGAAGAAAATGAGCATGATAAAAGTGACGTCGAGCATCGGCGTCAGGTTGATCTCGCTCTCATCGGCCTCACGATTCTTCTTACGACGCATGCGTCTCCTCCCTCGACGGCGGTGACGGAACCAGCTTCTCTGCAACCCGCTCGCCTTCGTTTCGAGCGAAACGCTCGAGTTGCAAGCTGACGAGCAAGCCCGAAAGCGCCGCGACCATCCCGGCCATCGTCGGAATCGTTGCCTTGGATACGCCGGCGGCCATCGCGCGCGGATTGCCGCTGCCGGCGATCGCCATCACGTCGAACACCTCGATCATGCCGGTAACCGTACCGAGCAGACCGAGTAGCGGGCAAAGCGCGACCACGGTTTTGATCAGCAGCAGCGAGTGGTCGAGCCCGACCTGAACCTGCGAAGCCAGCATGCGGCGTACCTGGTGTCCGTACCAAGACGCACGGTCGTCGCGCGCACTCCATTGGTCGAGTACGTCGCGGACCAATTTTCGATGGCCAAAACGATAGTACCAGAGACGCTCGAAAATCAGCGTCCACATGATCAGCGTCGCGATCAGGATCAGCACGAGCACGGTGCCGCCCGAATCGATGAAATCGCGGACGACGGCGACCGGCTCAGGCACCGGCGTGCTCCCGCTCGGCGCGTGCGGCGATCAACCCGGCGCTCTGTTCTTCGACGACGTCGATGATCTTCTTGCTGCCGCTGGAAATGAAGGCGTGCAGTAGAACCAGCGGAATCGCGACGAACAAACCGAGCATCGTCGTTACCAGCGCTTCGGAGATGCCGCCGGCCATCAGCTTGGGATCGCCGGTTCCGTAGAGCATGATCATCTGAAAGGTGCGGATCATCCCGGTCACGGTGCCGAGCAATCCCATCAACGGGGCAACCACCGAGACGGCCTTGACGACCCACAGCATCCGCTCCATACGCGCCGACTCGCGCAGGATGGCTTCGTCGAGCTTGAGTTCGAGGGTCTCGGCGTCGGCCTTCTTGTTTTCCTCATAGACCATCAATACGCGCCCGAGCGGGTTATCGGACGAGGCTTCGCTCGACGCGCGCTGCCGGCCTACCTTGCGGTCGGTCCACAGGACGTAGGCCAGCCGGGCCACCCCGAGCAGGCCGGCGAGCACGCCGAGGACGATGATCGCCATGCCGATCGGTCCGCCTTGATCGATCCGCTCGCGCGCGCTCGGCGTCTGTACCAGAAGCGATAGAATCTGGCCGCGCGACGGGTCGATCGAAAACGGCGCCAGCCCGCTGCCGGTTTTCTCGAAGCTCGCGACCGCGCTCAGATGACGGGAGCCCGGCTGCCGCGGCAGTTCGGCGAGCTTGCCGACTTCGCTGTCCCATTCGAGATACTTCCCGCCGGAGACGACGTTGAACGAACCGATGCGCAACACGCGGCGTTTCTCTTCGCTTCCTTCGGGCCGCACCACGGTTGCGTCAAAACGGACGATCTTTCCCGACTCGGTCATCTCCTCGAGCAACGACACCCAAAGCTTGCGTAGCGCTTCGATCGACGGCAGCGCCTTGCTCTGCGCCAGGCGATCGAGGAACTCGCTGCGGCCCGGGTACTGCGCGCTGACAATCGACTTGCCGAGGTGTCCACTGGTATCGCCGGCGACTTGCCGAACGACGCCGAAAGCTTCGCCGAGCGTGCCGAGCCGCTCCTTGAGCGTGTCTTCGAGCCGCGCGATCGCTTGTTCGTTTGCGTCGAATTGCTTCTCTAGAGTCTCGCTGCGCGCTTCTTCGTTGGCCAATGTCCGCTTGGCTTCGGCCAACAGCGTCTTCTGGCGGTCGCGCTGCTGGCGAAAGCGCGCTTCCCGCTCGGCGTTCTCGCGCTTCTCCGCGCGCCATCCACGCTTGACCCGTTCGAGGAGTTGCTCGAGCGACTCGCTTGCCGGAGCCTCTTGCTTCGCCGTGTGCGCACTCGTCTCGGCAGCGGCCGAGGACAGAAAAGACCCGGCTGGCGCCAGCAGGAAGAGCGTCACCACGGCGGCCATCACGACTGCGGTCACGCGCTTCATGGCGTCGCCTCCGCTGCCGCCGGAATCGGCAACTGGATCAAATCGGGCGCCGCCTGTTTGCGCGCGATGCGCAGGCCCTGACGAATCGCCACGCGATAGCCGCTCGGCAGGTCGATCCACTGTCTCCCGGCCTGATCCCACACGCCGGAACGTTCACCGTCGAGCGTTTGATAGACAAGGCAAATGCGGCCGACACGGAGGAAGTCCACCGTACGCTCTTCACCACCGAACGGCATGGCGCCGCGGTAGGCTTCGATCGTCCGGCCGTACTCGTTTTCGATCTGATAGGCTTCGAGAATCCGACGGTAGCGCTCCGAATCGCTGACATCGGCGCGTTCCATCAGCTCGTGCAGCCCGCTCAGCCGGCGCTGGCGCTCCTCGGGCAGGAAGGGAATGTCGAGCCGCACGAATGCTTCGAGCGTGTCGATCATCTCGAGCATCAGCGGTGTGAGTTCGCGGCCGACGAGTTGCACCTGGTCGATCTGCAGTTGCAACGATTCCATCTCGGCCGTCTGGTCGGCAATCAGTTTGTCGAGTTGGCCGTTGTAAATACGCAGCGCGTCGATCTGATCGATCACGCTGCGATACTCGGTCGCCAGATCGTCGGCTTGATCGCTGAGGCTGTCGACCCGCTGCTGGCTCTTGGCCGCTTCCGAATTGGCTTGCTCGCGCGTGCCGAGCACCTGCCCGCGATCGGCCCCGCGTGCCAGGCTGGCAGCAAGCAGGACCGCCGCGGTAACCGACGCCAAGCTGCAAACAATCGTATTCTTCATCGCCTTCCCCAGTTCTCGTGCACTTCGCCGACGGTCGCCGGCCGACGCTTCCATATGAGCTTTCGACGCGACACACGGCTGGCGTCAGCCGAAAAAATAGAACATGTTCTCGTTTCGCTGCCAAGGCCAGCCGGGCCGCGCAGCCGGGAGAGGAGCCCATGGCACTGACCGACTTGGAGATTGGCCTGAGCCAGGAAGACGAGGCGATTCGAGAGCTAACCCACCGCTTCGCCGAAGAAGTTCTGCGGCCGGCCGGCCGCGCGCTCGATCGCCTGCCGGATCCTGCCGCTGTCATCGCGCCGGACTCGATCTTGTGGAAGGTGTTCGAGAAATACCACGCTCTCGACGTCAGTCGCATCGCAACCGACAACGAGATGGATGCCGTCGCCAAAGCCCGCCTGATGGCGATCGTCAACGAAGAACTTTCTTGGGGCGACGTCGGATTGGCGATCAGCCTCGGACTCTGCGCCTTTCACATTCCTTGGATCGAGCAAAGCGGTAACGCCGAGCTGATCGAGCGTTACTGCTCGCCCGACAAGCCGACGATCGGCTGCTGGGCGCTTACCGAGCCCGACCACGGCAGCGACACAGTCGGCTTGAGCGAGCCGGCCTTTCACGACGCATCGATCAAGGCCAACTGCGTGGCTCGCAAAGACGGCGACGACTACGTCATCAACGGCCAGAAAGCAGCCTGGGTTTCCAACGGTTCGATCGCCGATATGATCGTACTGTTCTGCACGATCGACCAGAGCCAGGGGTTTGCCGGCGGCGGGGCAATCCTGGTGCCCTCGGATCTGCCCGGCATTACCAGACCCAAGCCGCTCGACAAGATCGGCCAGCGCTCGCTCAACCAAGGCGAGATCTACTTCGACGACGTACGCGTGCCGGCCTCCTACCTGGTCGTGGGACCCGAGTTCTACGGCCTGGCGCTCGAAACCATGCTCGCCCACGCCAACGCCGCAATGGGCCAACTGTTCGTCGGCGTTGCACGCGCTGCGCTGGAACACGCAATCGCCTATTCAAAGGAGCGAGTGCAAGGCGGGGTCGCCATCTGTGAACATCAGAACGTCAAATCGCGTCTGTTTCGTATGTTCACAAAATTCGAGGCCGCGCGCTCGCTGGCGCGCCGCGTGGCTCTGTTCAACGCAACCAACATGCCCCAGGTCGAATATTCGATCGCGACCAAGGTCTTCTGTACGACGACCGCCTTCGAAGTGGCCAGCGAGGCCGTGCAGATCTATGGCGGCAACGGTTTGAGCCGCGAATACCCAGTGGAAAAGCTGCTGCGCGATGCACGCGCCTCGATGATCGAAGACGGCTGCAACGAAATGCTCGGCTTGATAGGAGCCTCGCGGCTGTAGACCGCCATAAGGAGAAACGGCGATGGAGCTCAGACAGGCAATCGGCAACCGCCGCTCGATTCGTTTTCTTCTACCGCACAAGCCGGTCGAACGCGACAAGATCCAGCGCATGCTCGAAGCGGCGCGCCTGGCATCGCACTGGGGAAACGTCGGCAGCCTGCGTGCGCTCGTCATCGAACGCGACAAGGCTTCGCAAGAGGTTCTCAGCGCCTTGCCCTCGCCGGTCGGCGGCTATCAAATCCAGCTCGCACCGATCGTCATCGTTTGGTACATCGAAACCGCGGCCTGCGACAACGCCGCGAAGCGCCTGCGCGAACTAGTCGATGCCGGCGCCGTCGGTTACGGTGATCAAAAACGCGAAGAACTCGAGAACACGCTAGTACCGGTGTTCGAAAGCATGGGCGACGCGGTCAAGATGCCGGGCCTGGGCGAAGTCGACTGCGGCCAGGGCATCGCGCAGGCGACGTTGGTCGCCTTCGAGCAAGGACTCGGCACCTGCTGCCTCGGCACGGGCGACCCCGACGGCATCCGGCGCAAGTTGGGCTTGCCCGACAGCTGCCGCGTGCTGGTTACCCAGACCGTGGGCTATCCCGCCGAGTCTCCCGAGGCCGGCGGGCAGCGCCCGCGACTGCCGTTCGAGCAACTGTTTCAGCTCAATTCCTACGACAGCCCGTTTCCGCGCAACGACGAAGTCGTTGCCGAACTCGAGCGCGACGGAATGATTCAAGACCCCGCACCGCTACCGTGGCGCGAAGCAGAACTCTTGTACCTGCGCCGCGCGCTCGACTTGAAAGGACAAGGGTTGTTGTGACCCAGGCCCTGCTGCGAACGAGGCGGCAAAGGAACGAAGAAGCATGAAAGTCGATGCATTGATCGCCGGAGTGGGCATGACCCGCTTCATGAAGTATCCGGATAAGGGGCTCAAGGAACTGGGAGCCGAGGCGGCACGTGCGGCCGTGGCCGACGCCGGGCTCCAGCTCGGCGACATCGAAGTCGCCTACGTCGGCAACTGCGCGGCGGGGCTGGTCACGGGACAAGAGTCGATTCGCGGCCAAGTCGTGCTCGGCACGATCGGCGTCGGCAAGATTCCCATCATCAACGTCGAAAACGCCTGCGCCAGCGGTTCGACGGCCTTCATGCAGGCCTGCTTGGCGGTCACCGCGGGCGTTGCCGACACCGTGCTCGCGCTCGGCGTGGAAAAGCTCTCCCACCCCGACAAGACGCGCAGCTTTGCCGCCTTTGCCGGAGCGATGGACGTCGACGAGCTTCAAGAACTGATCGCCGAGCTGGCGAAGAAAGCCGGCGACGGTGCCGGGCAGAGCCGATCGATGTTCATGGACGTCTACGCCCAGGCGGCGCGCGCGCACATGCAAGCCTACGGCACGACCAAACGGCAGTTCGCGGCGGTGTCCGCGAAGAACTCGTTTCACGGCAGCCTCAATCCCAGAGCACAGTTTCGTGAAGCGCTGAGCGTCGAGGACGTATTGAACGATCGATTGATCGTCGAGCCGCTCACGCGCTCGATGTGCTCGCCGATCGGCGACGGCGCGGCCGCGGCCGTGGTCGTCAGCCCCGCCAAGGCGCGAGAGCTCGGCCTGACGAAACCAGTCCGCGTACGCAGCCTGGTGATGCACTCGGGCTGGAACCACGCAGACGACGAACCCGACACGGTCGGTCTTTGTGCCAAGGATGCCTACGAAGAATCCGGCGTCGGGCCCGAGGATCTCGACGTCGTCGAGGTCCACGACGCCTCCGCACCGGGCGAGATCATGGCCTACGAGGCGCTCGGGCTTTGCGCCAAAGGCGAGGGCGGCCGCCTGGTCGAGGAAGGCCATACCAAACTCGGCGGCCGCCTGCCGGTGAATACCTCCGGTGGTTTGCTACGCAAGGGCCATCCCGTCGGCGCGACCGGCCTGGCGCAGATCACCGAGTTGAGCGAACAGCTGCAGGGGCGGTCCGGCGATCGCCAGGTCGAAGGCGCTCGCCTGGCAATGGCACAAAACGGCGGCGGCAAGAGCGGCAACGACGCCGCCGCGATGGTCGTCACGATTCTCGAAGCCTGAGCTCTCGCGATGACGCACGAAGCGAACGAACTGATTCTGGCCGATCTCATCAGGGCTCGGGCGGAGGAGCGTCCGGATCTCGACGTTCTGACGTTCGAAGGCCTCAGCCGCGACGCGCCGGACGAGGTCCGGACCTACGCCGAGCTGGCAACCAACGCGAACCGCCTCGCCGCGAATCTGATCGCCAAGGGCGTCTCCCCCGGCGACCGCTTCGCGATCATGATGCGCAACCATCCCGAGTTCGTCGAAGCGATGACCGCGGCGTCGATCACAGGCGGCGTGTTCGTACCGATCGATCCGAGGACCCGCGGCGAAAAACTTGCTTATATGTTGGCCAAATCGGGATCGGTCGGCGCGGTAATAGCCGACTACTGCCTGCCGCAACTGCTCGCCGTGCGCAATGAGTTGCCGGATTTCAAGTGGGTCATCGTCGTCGATACCGACGTCGGCGGCGAGACGAGAGATCAGGCCGCAGAGTTTGAACGGTTCAGCGAAATCCTCTCGATCCCGGCCGAAACCGTCGAAGTGCCGGTCGACGATGGCGAAGCCCCGCTGCAAGTCATGTTCACTTCGGGAACCACCGGTGATCCCAAAGGCATCGTCGGCAAGAATTCTCGCTTCTGCATGGCCGGCATGCTCGCAGCGCTGTTCGACTACCACAGCGACGATCGTCCCTACAGCGGCCTGTCGCTCACCCATGGCAACGCGCAGGCGGTCACGCTCGCGCCGGCCCTGACCTCGAATTTGCGCGCCGTGTTCAGCCGGCGCTTTACCAAGAGCCGCCTGTGGGACGTCTGCCGTCACTACGGCTGCACGCTGATCTCACTGGTGGGCGGCATGTCGACGGCAATCTACAGCCAGCCCGAGCGGCCCGACGATGCCGACAACCCGGTGCGCGTGGTGACCAGCGGCGGTATGCCGCCGGCAATCTGGGAAGCCTTCGAGCGGCGCTTTGGAGTACAGATTCTCGAGTTTTACGGGGCAATGGACGGTGGCGGCATGGCCTACAAGCCCGCCGGCGTGGGTCCGATCGGGTCCTTTGGCAAGCCGATGCCGGGCATCGATATGCGGGTGTTAGACGAAGAGGGCAACGAGTGTCCGCCGGGGGTGATGGGAGAAATCAGCGTGCGGCCGGCGACCGGCGAGGAAGCCAGCGTCGAATACTTCGGCGACAAGGAATCGTCGCGCAAGAAAATCAAGCGCGGCTGGAACCGCAGCGGTGACATCGGCCACCGCGATGAAGAAGGATGGTTGTTCTTCGACTACCGCGCGGGAGGCGGCATTCGTCACAACGGCGACTTCATCAATCCGAGCTACGTCGAAAAGGCGATCGCCGAGCATCCGTCGGTGGGCGACGTCTACGTTTACGGAGTCCCGGCCGCCTCCGGCGCGCCCGGTGAAAAGGACATCGTCGCCGCGGTCGTGCCGCTAGACCACGCGACGTTCGATCCGACCGCGGTGTTTGCCGTCTGCCGCGAGAAGCTCGAAGCGAACTTCGTCCCGAGCTACCTGCAAATCGTCGACGAAATCCCCAAGACGGCTTCGGAAAAACCGCAGGAGCGGCTTCTGCGCGAGCGCTTTGCGCCCGCTGCAGGCAACGTCGTCAAGGCGTCGTAACGTATACGGTCGAGCCGGCACTTGTTCAGTCCGTTCCCGCCCCGCCCCAGAGGAAATCCTACGGCGTCCGCGGCGACGACTTGAGCGGTAACGTCGATCGGTGCGGTCAGCGGCAGCGTCGGATCGGGCAGATTGACGTCCTTCGCGAGCCATACGACCTTGACCGGCTTCGGCGATCCCGCGCGACCGGCTTTGAGAAGGACTTTCGCGGTACCGTCGTGCAACTTGGCCGGATCGCGATAACGAAAACCGCGTGTTCCGGTCGCCTGCCAGGCGGATCCGGCCGCTACCTCGCGCTGCTCGAGCAGCGATCCCTGCTGGGAAAGGCAGAGCCGGTTGCCCTCACTCCGCCGC
>CAZJCO010000066.1:0-11182 GCA_964544375.1 uncultured Myxococcales bacterium | reverse complement strand
AGGAGGAGTTCTCCTTGCCTTGCGTCTTGGCGACCTTGCTGCCGCTCTTGTTCATGATGTTGACACAAGTCTCTTGGCTCGAGGTAAGAGCCGCCGCACTGCCGACCCCAAACAAAGCCGCGGCACAGGCAAACGCCACGCTGCTTGCTAAAAATCGATGGTTTGAGAGGACCTGTTTCGCGAACATCGTTTCCTCCTCGACGCGTGCCGGCGCAGGCCCGCATCATCATGTCGCTTTTTCAACAAGGCGCCGCAGCGCCGCGCGTCGTCCATCTGAACAAGTAGCAAGGCACCTGCCCTAACGTCAAGGAAAAACTGAGAAATGCACGTCAGGCGTGGTTTTTCCCGGCGCGGCAAAGCCGCCTGCCTGCGGTCAACTAGGTGAAAACCCTAGAGGTTTTCCCTTGGCGCGGATTCTTGGCTACATTTGCTGCCGTCCGGCCCCGGCGTCTCGCCTGGGGCCGCTGTCAGTAAACGCGAGGGGGAACCACCATGGCAATCGTAACGCGACTCGAACCGGCGGCCAGCGGACGGCGACGCTTGCAACTGGCCAGCCCGGCAACCCGAGAACCCATCGGCGAGATCGAGTTGCAAACGTCCGACGACGTGCGCGCGGCGCTCGAGCGGGCACGCGCGGCGCAACCGGCGTGGGCGGCGCTGTCCTTCAAGGAACGGGCGCGCTACATGCTTCGCGCGCTCGAAATCTTGCTCGAGAAACAAGACGAGTTCATCGACGTGATTTTGCGCGAGACGCCCAAGACGCGCACCGAAGCGCTCATGATGGACATTTTCGCCTGCTGCGACTCGCTCCACTTCTACGCCAAGAATGCCGAGAAGCTGCTACGGCCCGAGAAGAAACGCCTGCACGGACTGCTCTCGATCGCCAAGAAAGTCCGCGTGATCTACAAACCGCTCGGAGTGGTCGGCGTGATCAGTCCGTGGAACGGGCCCTTCGTTCTCTCGCTAAACCCGACGGTGCAATCCCTCATGGCGGGCAACGCGGTACTGCTCAAGCCTTCCTCGGCGACGCCGTTTTCCGGCAAGCTGGTAGGCGATTTGTTCGAAGCGGCCGGATTGCCCGAGGGTCTGTTGACCGTCCTGCTCGGCGACAGCGAAACCGGCCAAGCGCTGCTCGAAGTCGGTGTCGACAAGATCTCCTTCACCGGCAGCGAGGAAACCGGCAGACACGTGGCCAAGACCTGCGCGGAACGGTTCATCCCTTTTACCCTGGAACTGGGCGGCAAGAATCCGGTCATCGTCTGCGCCGATGCCGACCTGGATCGCGCGGCGGCCGGCGCCATCGTCGGTAACTTCTTCAACGCCGGCCAGTACTGCGGCGGCACCGAGCGTGTCTACGTCGTCGACTCCGTCGCCGACGAGTTCATCGCCAAAGTCGTCGAGCGCGCCTCGAAACTGCGCCAAAACAAAGAAGGCGAGTTCGACGTCGGCGCCATCTACTGGCCGCGCCAGCTCGAGATCATCGAAGAACAGGTAAACGACGCCGTCTCGAAAGGCGCCAAGGTGTTGGTCGGGGGCCGCCGTAATCCCGACCTCGACGGCCTGTACTTTCAGCCGACCGTCCTCACCGACGTTACCGACGACATGGCGGTCTTGCGATCGGAGACCTTCGGCCCGGTGATGTCGATCGTGCGCGTTGCCGACGAAGAAGAAGCCATCCGCCGCGCCAACGACACCAGCTATGGCCTAACGGCAAGCGTGTGGACTCGCGACACACGCAAAGGGTTCGAAATCGCCCGCCGTATCGATGCCGGCAACGTCGACGTCAACGACTTCCCGCAAACCTACGGATCGGCGGAACTTCCTTTCGGCGGGCGCAAGCACAGCGGCGTCGGTCAGGTGAACGGCGCCGCCGGCTTGCGGGGATACTGCTTTGCTCAGCCGATCCAAATCGATCGTTTCGGCGGAAAGCAAACGGAAGGGCAGTATCCCATGTCCTTATCCAAGGACGAGGGTTTCCAGAAGTTCATCCGCTTCCTCTGGGGCACCTGGCTCGGCCGCAAGATCTCACTCATGCGCCTGCCCTGGTAAGTAGCGGACCACTGCTTTCGACCCGGGATCAGTGTTCATACTTCAGATCGAAGTGCTCGTGGGTGCCCTGCTCCCTGCGTTCTTCGAAATTGAACTCTTTGTAAAATGGGCTGCCTTCGTTGTGGCAACGTAGGCACTGCCGCTCCTGCGGTTTGGCAATGAGGCCGTACTCGGCCAAATCGGCACTCTTGAACTCCTTGTTCTTCGTCGACATGCGATCGTCGCCAATGTAGTCGCCGCCCGGCCCGTGGCACATCTCGCAACCCACACCGGCCATCCTCTCGTCGACCTGCTCGGCAGTTCGCTTGCCGTCTTCCGACGGACCCGAGCCGTAGCCGCCTGGCTTGTTGTAGCCGGTCACATGACAGGGGTAACACTTCTTATCGCCCGTGTAGTCCTTGTCCGGATCCAGTCCTGCCTTCTGCTTCACCTCCGCGCGCACGCCGGGCTTTAGCAACTCGAAAGCCTGCGACATCCTGGTCTCTTCCCAGGCTTTGTATTGTTTGAGGTGGCATTTCTTGCACCCCTTGGATCCGACGTAAGCCGGACCCGACCACGCGGCAACGGGAAGCAGCAAGCCTAGACCGACGAGCGTGAGCAAAAGGCCCTGCGCCAAAGTTTTCATCAAAGCCCCCTTTCTACGATACGTTCGAACTCGGTAATCGGAACTTCGGAGTTCCCCTGAATGGCAGCACGCGGCCGGTAGCGATACGCCACGCGGACCTGGAACACGACGTCCTCTTGCGGCGATGCGTCGAAGACGAAGATTTCGCGCCGCGTTTCTCCGGCACGAATGCGATTGTCACGCAGCACGCTCTTACTCAGCAGCTTGATCTCCCAATCCTGCTTGAGTACTCGGTGATCGTCCCCGAGCATCACGCGCTGGTAGATCGTCTCGCGCGAGAAGATCGTCCTCCCCCGCTGCTGCGCCGTCACGGTAAGCACCAGCATCCGGCTCGGCAAGCCGGTCGGTACGGAGTGCCCGGCGCCGATGTTCTCGACCGCAACCACCACGCGGACCCGGTCACCGTCGCGCTGCACCTCTTCGACGCGGGCGCCAATCGCCTTCTTGATCTGCGTCTGGGAGTGGCCGCCTTGCAGATCGTGATCGTTGAACACCTTCCCACCGCTCTGCGTCGGGCGGGCGCGGGCAAGCCGAGGCATGTGACAGTCCTGGCACTGCTTGCCTTCCTCGGCGTACTTGCTGGCGCGCCATTCGGCGTAAGTCGCAAATACGACGGTCCCGTCGTCGTTGATGTAGTCGTGGCAGACAGCGCAGATCTCCGACTTCGAGAAGTAATCTCTTTGCGCGGTTTTGTGAGCCGGCGGGGTGGGATGGTCGAAAGGACCGTGCAGTTTTGTGTGGTCGATCTTGGCCTGGAGAGTCCCGTGGGCGTCCTCGTCGAGCGAATCGATCGAGTGGCAATAGTCGCAGGTGACCCCTTCCAGCGTCAGGTCCTGCTTACCCTGGTAGTCCCCGGTCTCGGCGGCAGTCGGGCTATGGCAGCGCAGGCAGCGCTGCGCCGCCTCCCCTTCAGAGTAGTAGTAAGCCTCCAGCAACGCTTGGCGAAAAACGCGGTCGGTGTAGGCCAAGGCGTGTATGCTGTGAGCCCACTTGAGAAGAATGTCCTTGTGACAAGACCCACAGATTCGCGCCGACTGGAAGCGGTCGTCCTTGACCTCGACATCCCCAGGCTTGAGCGGCCGCAGCCTGGCCGTCGGAGCCAGGCCACTGTCGCTGTCCCCCTCGGCCGGCCACGAACGCAGCGGAGCCTCGTCACCCGTGCGTTCGGCCAATTGCAACGCCTGTGTCCGATCGGCGACGCTGGCCACAGGCCGCGTATCGGCGGTGGCTTGACGACGCGCCGTGTCGTCCGTTTTCGCCGGGCTGCCGCAAGCGGCCGTCGCCAGCGGAGGACAACAGGCGAGAAGTAATCCGATGATCGTAGCGCTGCAATGCCTGTGCATGGCATCGCTCTTACGCAAGAGCGATGCCAAGGCCGCGCGCATGGCAAAGGCGCAATTTTCCAGCACCACGGCAGAACCGACGATGGACGTTCCGCGCGCGGCCTGACAAGATGTCAGTCATACTGGCAGTCGCTTCCGGTTGCGGCGCGGCGCGCCAAAGGGAAGCGAGTGAAGCCGGACGATCGGTTAATGGACGCCCCCCGCGTCACGCAGAACGAGCAGCAAAGCCCCGCCCCGACGAGTCGTCGCTTGGGCATGGCATGGCTTCGCTCTGCAACCGGCCTCAGCATCAAGCTCGGCGCCGCCAGCGCCGTCGTCGTATCGTTGGTCATCGGAGCGGGTGCGTTTCTTTCGTATCACGCCGAGAAACAGCAGCTTCTCGACGGCATGACGCGTGCCGCCGCGGCACAGGGCCGGCTGGTTCTGACCGGCCTCAAGGCGGCGATGCTAGAAAACAACCGCACCCTGCTGCTCGACTTGATCGAGGAGTACGCGCGAACGGAGAACGTCCAGCGCATCTATTTGGTCGACGCTACGGGCGGCGTGGCGCTGACGACGCAGCACTCATGGATCGGCGAATCGATCGACCTTCCCGACGATGTCTGTCCGACCTGCCCGCTGTCTCCCGACACCGAACTCACGCGCACACGAATCGTCGATTTCGAAGGCGAGCGTATCATGCGCAGCTTGATGCTGGTGAGAAACGAAACGCGCTGCCACCGTTGCCATCCTTCGGAGCAGGCCGTCCTCGGCGGGCTTGGGGTGGATTTTTCGATGGCCGCGCTTGCGGCGACCCGGGCAGCGATCGTCTCGCGTACACTACGCTGGGGCTTCGCGGTCTGCTTCCTCGTACTGCTCGCGGTCGGCGCGGTCGTGCAGTTTGGGGCGCTACGCCGGCTTCGCAAGTTGCGAGACCTGGCACGCTCGCTGCCGGATGCCATGGGCGTGCAGGCCCGCTTCGCCGGCAGAGACGAAATCGGTGAGCTCGCGCGCAGTTTTGAAAGCGTGTCCTTCAGCCTGCAGCGCTCACTCGCCGAGGTCGACTTCCAGCGACAGTTCTTGATCGACCTGATCGACCGGATGGACGATGCCGTCGCGGTTTTCGACGACGAACTCCGCGTCGTCGCGGCCAACAAGTCCTACTTGACGCGAATCGTCAGCGACGGCTCCAACAACGGCATCGAGCAGCTCAGTTGCGCCGACGCCCCCTCCTGCCTGCACGAGGCGGGGTCCGCCGACTGCCCCACCAGACGCGCTTTTCGTACGAATCGGTTGGAGAAAGGCATCCACAAGAAGTCCGCCGACGGCGAAGCCGTCAGTTACGAAGTGTTCGCCTCTCCGATGAGCGATCATAGCGGAGCGGTAAGCCATGTGGTCGAAGTCTGGCGCGACGTCACCGAACGCGTCACGCTCGAGGCAAGCCTGGCACATTCGGAACAGTTGGCCACACTCGGCGTACTGGCCTCGGGTTTCTCGC
The DNA here is from genome assembly GCA_964544375.1 of uncultured Myxococcales bacterium. Classification (GTDB taxonomy): domain Bacteria; phylum Desulfobacterota; class Binatia; order UBA1149; family SPBQ01; genus CAZQYE01. The sequence continues at coordinate 5,688 of CAZJCO010000066.1, read as the reverse complement.
ACGAAATCGCCACTCCGCTGGGGACGGTGGCGACGTCGATTCAAGGAATCCTGCGTCGCCTCGACGGCCGCGACCGGCTCGACGAGGAAGACCTGAGCTTTGTTCGCCGCCGGCTCGACCTCGCCGTTGGCGAGGTGTTCCGTTGCCGTGACGTCACCCGCTCGCTGCTCGATTTGGCGCGCGAACGACGCACCGTCGCGCAAGAAGTCGACCTCACGGCACTCGCAGGGCGGATGATCGAAGTCGTGCGGCCAACGGCAGAACAGAAGCAGGTTTACGTCGAATACGACGCCTCACCCAAGGAGATTTCGGTCGTCGGCCACGCGGACCAACTCGAACAGATCGCACTCAATCTCTTCGTCAACGCAATCGAAGCGATGCCCGACGGTGGCGTCCTCTCGGTTACCTTGTCTGCAATCGACGGACACGTCGACTGGACCGTCTCGGACACCGGCTGCGGCCTGTCCGAGCGGGACAAAGACCGCATTTTCGACCCGTTCTTTTCCAAGAAAGCCGGCGGTACCGGCCTGGGACTCTACATCACCAAGCAGCTCGTCCATGATCACGGGGGAACAATCGAAATCCTCGATTCGAGTGCACGAGGCACGCGGTTGCGAATTCGCTTACCGCTCGAACCTACCTCCGTACCGGAGACCGAAACGGGCCACCACGAGAGAGGGCCAAATTCCGATGGCGGAATCCACTAGCGAACGACAACGAGTGCAAGTCTTGCTGGTCGACGACGACGCGTATTTTCGCGGCACGTTGGCCGACGAATTGATCGCGTCCCAATACGACGTCGCGCAGGCGGCGAACGGCAAAGAACTCGACGAGCGGCTGGCCGACGGCGAACCCGACGTCGTCCTGCTCGACTTGAAGCTCCGCGGAGAGGACGGCCTTTCTTTATTGGAATCGATCAAGCAGCGTAGCTCCTCGGCCGTCATCATGCTCACCGGTCACGGCACCGTCTCTACCGCGATCCGCGCGATGAAGCTCGGCGCGGCAGATTACCTGACCAAACCCTGCGATCTCGACGAACTCGAACTCACGATCGAGCGCGTGCTGGAAACACGCAGGCTCCGCGAACGCAACGAGATCCTCGAACAGGGGCTGACACGCTCCGAACTCGACATGGTCGGCTCCTCACCGGCGTTTCGCCGACTCATACGTGAGATCGAACGCGCGGCGCGAAGTCGCAGCGCGGTGCTGGTCTACGGTGAGAGCGGCACCGGCAAGGAGTTGGTGGCGCGTAGGCTTCATCGGCTCAGCCCGGCCCGCAACAAACCGTTCGTGGTCGTCGACTGCACGGCACTGTCCGACGAGTTGATGAACAACGAACTCTTCGGCCACGAGAAAGGCGCCTACACCGGGGCCAGCGAGCGCAAGCACGGCCTGTTCGAAGTCGCCGACGGCGGCTCGCTGTGCCTCGACGAAGTCGGTGAGATCAGCCCCCGCGTGCAGGCCAAACTCCTGCGCGTGCTCGACGGCGGAACCTTCCGGCGCACCGGCGGGACCCAAGAGATCCGCACCGATGTTCGGGTCATCAGTTCGACCAACCGGCAGCTATCCGATTTGGTCCGGGCCGGCTCCTTCCGCGAAGACCTCTATTACCGGCTTTCCCCTTTGATGATCCAAGTGCCGCCCCTGCGCGAGCGGCGCGAAGACGTACCGCTGCTGGCACAGCACTTCTTCTCGCTCGCGGTGCGCCGCCAAGCGGATCCGCCCCGTCTCGAGGCTGCGGCGCTCGCAGCTCTGACCGACTACCCCTGGCCCGGCAACGTGCGCGAACTCGCGGGCGCAGTCGAACGCTTGGTAGTATTCCGTGCAGGACAGTCCATCGGAGCGGACGAGGTCAACGAGTTGCTCGGCAGAGGCGGCGCTCCCGCGGTGCCCGTTCAGGGGCACCTGACGCTGCAAGAAGTCGAACGGCGTCACATCGAGGCGGTACTCGACCACTGCGGCGGACACCGGGGCGAGGCGGCCCGTATTCTCGGCATTTCCGAACGCACTCTGTACCGAAAACTCGGCCAACTCGGTCGCTCGAGAGACGGATTGGCCTGAGCGCCTAGGGCGCGCAAACCGCCGGCGCGCTGTCGATCGCGACTACAGGCCGATGATCTTTGCCAAGTAGTGGATCATCGTCTCGTCGGAACCGCCGCCGATGCTGATCAGGCGCGTATCGACGAAGGCGCGGCCCGCCAGGCTCTCCTTCATGTAGCCGAAACCGCCGTGCAGCTGGATGCATTCGTCGGCGACCTTGCGCACCGTACGTCCGACGAAGATTTTCGCCATTGTGATTTCCTTGGTCGCATCGACGCCGGCCACCCGTTTGGCGACGCAGGCGTTGGTCAGTTCACGCGCGGCTTCGAGCTGGGTGAGCAACTCGACCAGCTTGAACTGCGTGACCTGCATCTTGCTAAGCGGCTTGCCGAACAGAATGCGCTCTTCGCAGTACTCTTTGGTCTTTTCCCACAGCGCTTGGGAGCCCGACAAACTGGTTACGCAACCCGAGAGGCGTTCGTCTTGGAACTGCATCATCTGCTGCTGAAAGCCGCGGCCGACCTCGCCGATCGTGTTCGTCACTGGAACCCGAACGTCTTCGAAGAAAAGCTGACCGGTGTCGGAGCCCCAGTTGCCGATCTTGTCGAGCAGGTCGTAATGGAATCCGGGCGAATCGGTGGGCACGAGAATCTGCGAGTAACCGCCGTAGCCGGCGTCGGCATCGGTGACGGCCAACAGGCAGAGCCAGTCGGCCGTGGCCGCGTTGGTAATGTAAATCTTGCTGCCGTTGATTACCCAATCGTCACCGTCACGCACGGCGCGGGTCTTGATACCGGCGACATCGGATCCCGCGTCCGGCTCCGTGACGGCGATCGCACTTACCGTCTCCCCTTTGATTGCCGGTACCAGGTACTTTTCTTTGAGTTCGTCGCTTCCGAATTCGTGCAAGGACGGCGTCGCCATGTCGGTATGCACGGTAATACCCATCGTCACGCCGGCGTTGTCGCAACGGGCCAACTCTTCGTACATCACCGCACTAAACGACCAGTCGAGTCCCGCCCCACCCCACTTGGGATCGTAACGCAGACCGAGCATGCCTAGCTCGCCCATGCGCTTGAATAGGCTCTTGTCGATCCGCCCCATCCGATCGAACTCGCGCGCACGCGGCGCGAGTTCGTTCTCGACGAACTTGCGGACCGTACGGCGAAACTCCTGATGCTCCGGACTTCCGTAAAGGCTGTCTGTCATGGTCTTTGATCTCCTCCGTCTCTAAATTTTCAAGCGTCTCGCAGCCGCAGGGTTTCACCACGAGTCGGGAAAGGACTGAAACTCCGTCGGTATCCGTTGAATGTCGGCAAGCAGCTCGCGCACCAATCCCGCATCGGTGCCGCCGGGGAACTCCAGAGCAATGCTGTCGCTGATCCCACCGAAACGTTGCTCGATCACCTTGTTAAGGTTTTCGTAGGTCGCAATCGCCGTGAACTCGGCGACCACCTCGTCGGAAACCTCGGCGGCCATCTGCTGCCACTGGCCCTTCTTCGACATCTCGTGGAGCTTCACGCCGAGTTCCTGCCAACCGTGCATCTCGAGCACACCGTGGTAGCTGCGAGTCGAACCGTAGAACGCGACGCGGTAGCGAATCTTCTCGACCTGATGGGCAACGGCTTGCTCGTCGGCTCCGGTGGCAACGAAGCCGCCTCCCCAGATTTCGAATCGCGACCGGTCGCGTCCGCGTTCCGACAATCCGGCGCGCAGATTCGGCATCGCGACTTCTTCCAAATACTTGCGCGTGGCAAATCCGTGAAGCCGCACGCCGTCGCAAACCCGGCCGGCCAGCTTCATCATGCCCGGGCGAACCGCCGCGACCGTGACCGGAATCGGCGGCAGTCCGGTCGGCGGCGGCGAAAACTCGGGCGTCATCAAGGTAAAGCGGTAGTGCTGTCCCTCGTAACGGAGTTTTTCCCCGCGCTCCCAGCAACGCCAGATGGCGCGCAGAGACTCGACGTACTCACGCAGACGCGGCAGCGGCGGTGTCCAAGGAACGCTGAAACGCCGCTCGTTGTGTCCCTTGACCTGCGTTCCGAGCCCGAGCGTGAAGCGCCCGCGGGATTGGGCGTGCAGATCCCAGGCCACCTGTGCCGTGACCATCGGGCTTCGCGGAAAGCAGACCGCGATCGCCGTCCCGAAACGGATGCGCTCGGTCGCCGCGGCGGCAAAGGCCAGCGGCATGAAGGGGTCGTTGGCGATCTCGAAACTGGTCACGCCGTCGAAGCCTTGATCCTCGGCGGCGCGCGCGGCCTTGCCCGCGGCCTGCCAGTCATTCAGCGGAATTCCGGTCTCTACGCGCATCGCGAAGTTTCCTCTGTTTGTTTCATCTGCCGGTTTTCATCCGCCCGCGTGCCTCAAATCGATCGAGAAGCTTCTCCAGGCGATCCACCTGAGCCTGCAAGCGAGTGGATTGACGTGTTTCCGCCGTCGTTCGCGGCTCCGCACCGTCGCTGTCCATGGCCCGAACGATAAAGTCGGTCAGGTCGCCGGCCAGCCGATCGATCTCGAGCGGGCCGCGCCCGCTGAGGGTCTTCCAGGCAATATGCTCGATACCACCGAAGATCAGGTCGCGCACCACCTGTGGCGCCAGCTCGGAACGGAACTCGCCGGCAGCGATCGCGTCCTCGATCACGCTGAGCAACAAGGACGTCGACTCGCGGTTGAGTTCGTGGACCACCGAATCTTTGTAATCCTGTCGCGGCCGAATGTCTTGAATGATCAAGCGGCAGATCCCCGGCTCCTCGGCGAAGCCGCGAAGCTGACGCCAGATGATGAAACGCAGACGGTTGCGCGTTCCTTGAATCCCCGCGAGTTGTTCTCGGGTCTGCTCGACGATCGGCCGATAAAACGTGCACATCGCTTCAAACAGTAGATCGCGCTTGGTCGCAAAGTGCTTGTAGACGGCCCCCTCGACGATGCCGACCTTGGCCGCAATATCGGCTACCGAAGTGTTCTCGTAGCCCTTGGCCGAGAACACCTCACGCGCCGCGAGCAGGATCTCGCGCTTGCGCTCGCGCCCGCGGCGCCGCGGCGCCGCGCTCGTCTGTGAGCTTTGGCCGGCCATTGAACGAGCCACTTAGTGACCGAGGCTCACCCTAGTCGATCTATCAAAACGAGGCAAGAAAGACCGGCGTGGCCGAACATATCTATTATTTTTCAGATAGTTATCTACCGCTACCGGAGCGCGGCGGGCGCGGCGGGCTCGCTACAGGATTCGGCCAGGGGGATGCGGAAAGTCCGGCTCAGCTCCCGTCTCCCGCAGCGTCGACGTCGCTTCCGGCCTTCTCGATCGATTCGTCCATCAGCTCCGAGCGCCACGACAGCCGGGGTTCGCCGCCGAGCGCGACGACGACTTTGTCGACGAAGTGCTCGACGAGATCGTCCAGCCCTTCCGGCCGGGGGTAGAAGTGCGGCGACGCGGGCATCACGATGACCCCGTCTCTGGAGAGCCTCGCCGCGTTCTCGAGGGCGGACGTCGGCCACGGCGACTCGCGCACCACGAGCACGACGCGCCGACGCTCCTTCAGGGCGACGAGCGCAGCCCGGGTGATCAGCGAGTCCGCGATGCCCGCTGCGCTCTTTGCCGTCGGGCCTATCTGTCACGGAAAGCTCGCGAGCACATCAGCACTCTTGAGCGCG
>CAZJCO010000065.1:0-11305 GCA_964544375.1 uncultured Myxococcales bacterium | reverse complement strand
CCGCGCGTTTGCAGCTTGTCCCCGCCCCCCTCACGATGGCGGGCAAGATGTCGGCAGGTTTCAACGGTAGAGCGTTGGCGGTCATCGGCGGCGGCCGACGACGGGCACGGCAGCTAGCGTTATTGCTGCTGATCGCTCTGCCGGCTTGCGACACTGCACGCGCGATGCCGTCGGATCTGGCCGCCTTTCTGCAGCGTACCGAACGGATGGCGGCCTACCCGCAGCCGCTGAGAGTCGACATTCTCATCGAACGAGACGGCGGCGGCGAGCAGGCGCTCGTGATCGTCGACCCTGCGAGCCGTCTGGCGTTTTTCGCGATGCGGGGAAACGGCTGGCGGGGACTGATGCCGTTGGCCTGGGGACACGGCAAAGCCGTCCGCGCGACGGGCAAGCCGATTGCTCGCTGGAACGTCGACACGCCATTGCCCGGCACCGAGCTGAGGCCGATGGAATTCTTTCCCTTCTGGCGCAGCGATTACGAGCGCGCGTTCATCTCCGACGAAAACCGACTCGAAAAGACGGTTACTTTCTACAGCAGCGACGATTCGCCCTACTCGCTACTGGTCGTGACGTTCGACAAAACCAAGCTCGTCCCGATGGTCGCCAAATACTATCAAGAGACGATGAACAACCTCGCGCGGATCCGTTACAGCCGCGACTACGTCATGGTCGGCTCCCGCCCTCGCCCTCAGCGCCTCGAACTGCAGGACTTCATCGAAGCGCGCAAGACGAAACTCCGTTTGCGTTGGACGGTACTCGAAAAAGTGCCGGGCCCTCTGCTGGACGAAAAAGGCTTCGCCGAGGCACCGATCGACTGGCCGGCTCCCTGAGCGCGGCGCGGTGACTCAGCGAACTTCGGAGCTACTCCGAACGATCATCGCCGCGGCGATCGCCGCGCCGAAACCGTTGTCGATGTTGACGACGGTTACCCCCGCCGCGCACGAATTGAGCATTGCCAGCAGTGCCGCGAGGCCGCCGAAGCTGGCGCCGTAACCGACGCTGGTCGGCACGGCAATGATCGGCAGGCCGGCCATACCGCCGACCACGCTGGGCAAGGCCCCCTCCATGCCGGCAACCACGATCGCCACCTGGGCCTCCTCGAGGCGGTTTCGACTGGCCAGCAAGCGGTGAATTCCCGCCACGCCAACGTCCCTCAGCGTAACCACCGGAATGTCGAGGAAAGAAAGCGTCGCGGTGGCTTCGGCAGCCACCGGAGCGTCGGCGGTACCGGCGGAAACAACGGCGACCTTACCACCGGCGGTCTCCGCTTGGGCCTCGGTCTTGAGCTGTGCCGTACGTGACTGGCGGTCGTATCGGAGCTGCCCGATCTGCGCCTGGACTGCTTCCGCCTTGTCCGCGTCGAGCCTCGTAATGAACAAGTTCTGACCGGCCGCGAGGATTTCTCGCCCAATCGAAGCGATTTCGTCGGCGGACTTACACTCGCCGTAGATGATCTCCGGGAAGCCGCTGCGTAGCTGCCGGTGGGTATCGACCCGGGCGACATCGATCTCGGCGAACGGCAGATTGCGGAGTTGCTCGAACGCGTCCTCGGGAGTCGTTTCGGCGCGTGCGACGCGCGCGAGCAGTTCGCGAATCGCCCGAGGCGTCACCGGCTGCCTCCAAAATGGTCGAATCCTCCCCGCAGGATCCGGCCCCGGGAATCGACCACGCGAGCATCACGGCCCGCATGAATCCTGCCGATCTCGGCAACGCTGCAACCGTACCCCCGGCAGATCGACGCGACACGTGCGACGGTTCGGTCGTCGTCATCCACGGTGAACAACAGCTCGTAATCTTCTCCACCGTACAGAGCGTACCAGTGAGCGGGCCTGCCAAGAGCCGACATCCGTTTGCGAGCACCGTTTTCTGGCGCCTTGCTCGCCCGTCGCAACGCAACCGACGTGGGAAGTCGTTGAGGCGCGATCTCCGCCTGCACTGCCGAAGCACGGCACAGGTGCTCGAGGTCCTGCACGAGGCCGTCCGAAACGTCGATCATCGCTCGCACGCTACCCGCTTGTGCCAAACTGCGCGCGGTTGCAACGCGAAGCGGCGGGCGGCGGTAGCGCTCGACGAGCACGCCTCGCTGTTTGCCGCCTGCCAGCAACTCGACGCCCGCGGCCGCATCGCCGAGGTTGCCGGTCACCAGCAGCCGCTGTCCAGGCCGCGCTCCCGAGCGCCGGCACCCTCGGCCTTCGCCGGTTCCCATGACCGTGACGGTAATCCCCAGAGTCGCGGCACGGCTGACGTTGCCGCCCACGAGGACCGTCGACGACTGCGCCGCTTCCCGCACGAAACCGCGCACTAGGCCAAGCGCCCGCCTCGAATCGTAGGCGGGAGGAAGACAAAGCGAGAGCAGCGCGTATCGCGGCGTCGCACCCATCGCCGCCAGATCCGACACGGCCACGCGGAACGCCCGAAAGCCCAGCCGGGAGGGCGTCAGCCAGGCCGTTTCGAAATGAACCCCTTCGAGCAGCGTATCGGTGCTGACCAGGCTCGCGGAGGCCAGATCCAACACGGCGGCGTCGTCGCCGATGCCGAGGCGCACCCCCTTTGAAGAACCGTAACGTCGGCACAAACGATCGACGGCATCGATGAAGGCGAACTCGCCGACGCGGGCAAGCTTGGACACGTCGCCTCAGCCGAAGAGTTCGCGGGCCTTGCGCGCGAACTCCGAAACGAGAGAGCCGCCAGATTCCTCCGCCGTCGCATCGAACTCTTCGAGAAGTTCCTTCTGCCGCTTGCTCAAATGGCGTGGCGTCTCGACTACGACACGGACGATCTGATCCCCCTTGCGACGGCTTCGCAGATCAACGGCACCTTTTCCCTTTAGACGGAACAGCTTTCCCGTCTGCGTACCAGCCGGAATCGACATCTTGACGACTCCGTCGAGCGTGGGAACGTCGACCTTGGCGCCAAGCGCCGCCTGCACCATCGACACGGGCATCTCACAGATGATGTGAGATCCATCGCGACTGAATATCGGATGCGGGCGCACGGAAAGAACAACGTAGAGATCGCCGGTCGGACCGCCGCGGAATCCGGCTTCGCCTTCTCCGCGAAGCTTGAGCCGAGAACCATCGTCGACCCCCGCGGGAATCTTTACCTTGATGCTACGTGTTTTGCGGGACGCACCGGTACCCCGGCAAGTCGGACAGGGCGTGCGGATTACGCGGCCGGCTCCGTTGCACTGACCGCAGGTCTTGGCGATTTGGAACAGGCCCTGTTGGAAGCGTACCTGACCGCTACCATGGCAAGCCGGACAGGCTTCGGGCTGCGTTCCGGCTTTGGCACCGCTTCCGTCGCACTCTGCGCAAGAGACCGTACGCGGCACCGAAATCTGTTTTTCGGTTCCGTGTACCGCCTCTTCGAACTCGATCTCGAGGTCGTAACGGAGATCGTCTCCCCGCATCGCTCGCGGCCCGCCCCGGCGGCGGCCGCCGCCGAAGAAGTCTCCAAACAGATCGCCGAGTACATCCTCAAAGATCGACGCGCCGCCGGCCCCGAAACCGAAATCAAAGCCGCCGAAGCCCTGATCGTGCTGAAAGGCCGCGTGGCCGTAGCGGTCGTACTGCGATCGCTTTTCCGCATCCGAGAGAACCTGATAAGCCTCGCTGGCCTCTTTGAAGCGTTCTTCGGCCGTTTCTTTGTCGTCGGGGTTGCGGTCGGGATGGTACTTGAGGGCAAGCGCCCGATACGCTTTCTTGATGTCTTCCGCCGACGCGTCTCGCTCGACTCCGAGAACTTCGTAGTAGTCCCGCTTCGCCACTGCCGTCCGTCTCGTAGCTCTCGTCCGCGGTCACGCAACACGTAGCCCGCGTCACCGCGAGTTCGGCTGCATGCACTGCGGCGTTAGCTCGGCTTGACCTCTTCGAAGTCCGCATCGACGACGCTATCGTCGTCCGACTTTTCTTGCGAATCGGCGTCGGACTCGGTCTGCCCTCCGTTGCCGCTGGCCGCCGACTGTTGCTCGGCCGCTTCGGCCTGCGCCTTCTTGTAGAGTGCTTCCGCGAGCTTGTGCGAGGTCTTCTCGAGTTCTTCGGTCGCCGCCTTGATCTTGTCTACATCGTCCGATTCGAGCACCGGCCGCGCCGTTTCGATTGCCGCCTTGACTTCCTCGCGAACGCTCTGCTCGACATCCTCGCCAAGTTCTTCGAGGTTTTTCTCGATGCGGTAGATCAACCCGTCGAGGTTGTTCCGCACCTCGACCGTCTCGCGCCGCTTGTGATCCTCGGCCGCGTGCAGCTCGGCGTCCTTGATCATCTGGTCGATCTCTTCCTTGCTCAGACCGCTGTCCGACTTGATTTGGATCGACTGCGCCTTGCCCGTACCCTTATCTTTCGCCGAAACGTGGAGAATACCGTCGGCATCGATGTCGAACGCGACCTCGATCTGCGGCATGCCGCGCGGCGCCGGTGGAATCCCGGTCAAGTCGAACTGGCCGAGCAACTTGTTGTGCGCGGCGATTTCCCGTTCTCCTTGGAACACCTTGATCGACACCGCCGGCTGATTGTCTTCGGCGGTCGAAAACACCTGACTCTTCTGCGTCGGAATCGTCGTATTCTTGTCGATCAACTTGGTAAAGACACCACCGAGCGTCTCGATGCCTAGCGACAGCGGAGTCACGTCGAGCAGGAGAACGTCCTTGACCTCGCCCGCCAGCACACCGGCTTGGATGGCGGCACCGATCGCCACGACCTCGTCTGGATTGACGCCGCGGTGCGGCTCACGACCGAAGATCTTTCGAACGCGCTCCTGCACTGCCGGCATACGCGTCATGCCGCCGACCAGCACGACTTCGCCGATATCGGACGCGCTGAGCCCAGCGTCGCGCAGTGCCTGCCGGCAGGGACCGTCGAGGCGATCGAGCAGATCACCGCACAGCGACTCGAGTTTCGAGCGCGTCAACTTGATGTTGAGGTGCTTGGGGCCGCTCTGGTCTGCCGTGATGAACGGTAGGTTGATGTCCGTTTCGCGCGCCGACGACAGCTCGCACTTGGCCTTCTCGGCCGCCTCTTTCAAACGCTGAAGCGCCATACGGTCGCTGCGCAGATCGACGCCTTGGTCCTTCTTGAACTCCTGGCACAAGTAGTCGATGACGGTCTGGTCAAAGTCCTCACCGCCGAGAAAAGTGTCGCCGTTCGTCGATTTGACCTCGAAGACGCCTTCCCCGAGTTCGAGAATCGAGATATCGAAAGTACCTCCGCCGAGATCGAACACGGCGATTTTGTGGTCGACCTGCTTGTCGAGGCCGTATGCCAGAGAAGCCGCGGTCGGCTCGTTGATGATGCGCAGGACGCTCAGCCCGGCAATCGCGCCGGCGTCCTTGGTTGCCTGCCGCTGGCTGTCATTGAAGTAGGCGGGGACGGTGATGACCGCATCCGTGACCTTTTCGCCGAGATAGTCTTCGGCGGTCTGCTTCATCTTCTGCAGGATCCACGAGGAGATTTCGGCCGGGCTCTTGGGCGAACCGCCGACGACCACGTGGGCCGCATTGTTGTCCGCCTCGACGATCTTGTACGGCAGTACCTCGCGGGCCTTGCTGACCTCCTCGTCGCTGAAACGCCTGCCGATCAGGCGCTTGACGGCAGAAACCGTGTTTTCCGGGTTGGTCACCGCCTGGCGCCGGGCGATCTGGCCGACGAGCCGCTCGCCCTTGTCGTTGACGGCCACCACCGAGGGCGTCGTACGGCCCCCTTCGCTATTGGCGATTACGGTTGGATTGCCCCCTTCGAGGACCGCGACACACGAATTCGTCGTGCCAAGGTCGATTCCAATCACTTTACCCATTCGATTTTCTCCAGAGGCCCGAACAACGGGCGAAGAGCTTTCCTTATTTCAATAAGCACCTTCGCGACGCTGGCAAGGCGAAGGTCAGTCTTCTTGCGCTTTTTCGGCGTTTTCGCCCCCGGTCGGAGCCTTGGCTACGACGACCATCGCCGGCCGAAGCAGGCGTCCGTGGATGCGATAGCCCGCGCGGTGCTCCTCGACCACCGTATCTGGCTCCCGCTCGGCCGTTTCTACGGTCTGTACGGCTTCGTGCTCGGCTGGGTCGAACGGCTCTCCAAGGGCCTCGATGCGCTCTACACCGTGGCGTTCGAGCAACCCGACCAACCCCTTGAGAACCAGTTCGACCCCTTCCACCAGGGATTGACCGCTCTGTTGGCGGTGCGATAGCGCACGTTCGAGATCATCGATCACCGGCAACAGGTCTCGCGCCATCGCCTCGGCACCAAACTTGATCCACTCGGCCCGGTCACGCTGGTGGCGTTTGAGTACGTTCTGAAGCTCCGCCTGACTGCGCAGGAATTGGTCGTAATATTCGTCGGCTTTGCGGCGTAAGTCTTCAATCTCGCTGGGGGTCTGCTCGGCTCCCAGCGGCTCCTCGGCGTGCTCCGCAGCCTCCGCTTGAGCGCTCTCGTCGCTAACGTTGCCGCGTGTGCTGGTCGATTGCGCGGCCTCTTTTGGCTGTGTCTTGGTACCCATCTTCGTCACGGAATCAACGCGGTGAAACGATGGCTACTTAGTGACGCTCCGGCAGCTTGTCAACCACACCGAGCCTCGGAAAGCGCCACGTGCTAGCCTTCAGCGGGAATGGAAGAAATTCGAAGCAACGCGTTGGTCTTGCGAAAACGCGCGTTCGCCGAATCCGACCTGATCGTGGTCTTGCTCACCGAACGAGCGGGCAAGGTCTCGGCGATCGCGCGCGGCGCACGCCGCTCGCGCCGGAGATTCGCCGGACCGGTGCTCGACCCCTTCCAGGAAGTTTCGGTACGCATGACGCGGCGGCCCAACGCAGAACTGCTGTTTCTGCACGAATGCCGGCTGCTGCGCAGCCATCACGGCGTAGCCGCCGATCCGGACTGTTATGCGTGGGCCAACTATCTGGCCGAACTCTGCGAGCGCATGGTCCCGGAACACGACCCGTGCACCGATCTCTACGCCCTACTGCTTTCCACCCTGGCCGCGCTATCCTCGCAGGCGCCGGCCGAAGCCACCGCCCATCACTTCATCCTCGGGCTGCTCGACCGCAGCGGCTGGAACCCCAATTTTGATCGCTGCGGCCTCTGCGGAGCCGACGGCGATAGCGACATCTCGCCGATCCTCGACGAACGAGGCAGTGGCATCATCTGCGCGCGCCACGAAGCCGAACGCCTGGGCCGAGATCCCAACGACCCCCGATTCCGCCCGAGCCGGCGCGTCATCGAGGCCGCGCTTCTCGAGTACCTGCGCGCGGCCCGCCGGCAAGCCGTCGTCACCGGCGCCGACCCGAGAATCACCGACTTGGCAAGCGCGCTGCTCGATCGCCTAATCGACCTCCACCTGACGCGCCCGCTGAAGTCGCGTGCTTTTCTCGCCCACTTGCGAGCCACACGATCGGACAAAGCGCTTGAGAAAAGCCCCGGCTCGCGGTAGGGGTGCGTGTTTCCTTCACATGCGCGGTCTACCGAAATGCCCGCGCGTTCGGAGACCGAGCACCACGCTATGCCTGAAACCGTCGTCACGATGGAAAAAATCGTCAACCTCGCCAAGCGCAGGGGATTCGTCTTTCCTTCTTCCGAAATCTACGGAGGACTCGGAAGCTGCTGGGACTACGGTCCGCTCGGCGTCGAGCTGAAGCGCAACGTCAAGGAGGCCTGGTGGCGCGATACCGTCACCAGTCGGCCCGACGTCGTCGGGCTCGACTGCGCCATCTTGATGCACCCGCGCGTGTGGGAAGCCTCTGGTCACGTGGCGAATTTCTCGGACCCGCTGGTCGACTGCAAGTCTTGCAAGACGCGTTTTCGCGCGGACCACTTGGAGCAGGACAACTGTCCGGAATGCGGCGGGGAACTGACCGAAGCACGGCAGTTCAACCTCATGTTCAAGACATACATGGGCCCGGTCGAGGACACGGCCGCGCAGATCTACCTGCGACCGGAGACCGCGCAGGGAATCTTCGTCAACTTCACAAACGTCGTCCATTCGATGCGCATGCGGCCTCCGTTCGGTATCGCACAGGTAGGAAAGTCGTTCCGCAACGAGATCACACCGGGCAATTTTTTGTTTCGCACGCGTGAATTCGAGCAGATGGAGCTCGAGTTCTTCGTCGCTCCCGGCCAGGACGATGCCTGGTTCCGCTACTGGCTCGACCGGCGTCTCAGCTGGTACACGGATTACGGCATCAAAAAAGAAAAACTTCGCTTGCGCCCGCACGCTGGCGACGAGTTGGCGCATTATGCGAAAGGCTGCTCCGACGTCGAGTACGAGTTTCCGATCGGCTGGCAGGAGCTCGAGGGAATCGCTAACCGAACCGACTTTGATCTGAAGTCGCACGTCGACTACTCGGGCAAAGACCTCAGTTACTACGATGACGCGACCAAAGAACGCTACGTTCCCTACGTCATCGAACCGTCGGCCGGAGCCGATCGCTCGACGCTGGCCTTTCTCGTCGATGCCTACGACGAAGACGGGCCGGAGAACGACCGGCGCGCGGTCCTGCGGTTCCACCCCTCGCTCGCACCGATCAAAGTGGCTGTCTTCCCGCTGATGCGAAAAGCCGGGCACCCGGAAAAAGCGATGGACATCGTCGAGACACTGCGTCCGCACGCCGCCGTCACCTACGACCAGGCGGGTTCGATCGGGCGGCGTTACCGGCGTCAAGACGAAATCGGGACGCCGTTGTGCGTCACGGTGGACTATCAGACTCTCGACGACGATACCGTCACGCTTCGTGATCGCGATTCGATGGAGCAGGAACGAGTCGCCGTCGCCGACCTCATCGAGATCGTCAAGCGGCGCACGGCACCGCCGGCGACGACGAGACTACTTCGCCCGCAAGGCTGACGGCTCGTCGAGCTTGCCGCCGAGCGTTCGGTGGCGACTTGCGTAGAAATGGGTTGATACTAGGGGAAGACCATGGGCACCAAAAAGAAACAGCGGAAACACGTCTATTTTTTCTCCGGCCAGGGTGCCGAGGGAAACGCCGCAATGAAAGATTTGCTCGGCGGCAAGGGCGCGAACTTGGCGGAGATGGCCAGCCTGCGACTTCCGGTACCGCCGGGTTTCACTATCACGACAGAAGTCTGCGGACTGTACGACCCGAAAACCTCGCGTTATCCCAAAGGGCTCGAGCGCACGGTCGACGCCAATTTGGCACGCCTGGAGAAGGCGATGGGCAAGCGTTTCGGCGACGCCGCCGATCCGCTGCTGGTGTCGGTACGTTCCGGCGCCCGCGTCTCCATGCCCGGCATGATGGACACGGTTCTCAATCTCGGCCTCAACGACAACACCGTTGGCGGCCTGGCCGACGTCAGCCAGAACGAGCGCTTCGCCTGGGACAGCTATCGGCGTTTCATTCAAATGTACGGCGACGTCGTACTCGGGCTCAAGCCGGAGTCGGCCAAAGAAACCGACCCGTTCGAAGCGATCATCGAGCGCAAGAAGCAAGAACGGGGGATCGAACTCGACACGGACCTTTCGATCGACGATCTGCGCGATCTGGTCGTTAGTTTCAAGAAGCTGGTGCGACGCCGTTGCGGCCGTCCTTTTCCGCTCGATCCGCGCGAACAATTGTGGCAAGCGATCGGCGCGGTATTCCAATCGTGGAACAACGAGCGCGCGGTCGCCTACCGGCGGATGCACCGGATCCCCGGATCCTGGGGTACGGCCGTCAACGTACAGGCGATGGTATTCGGCAACATGGGCTCTTCGAGCGCGACCGGCGTTGCTTTTACGCGCGACCCGGCAACCGGCGACAAGCGCTTTTTCGGCGAGTTCCTCGTCAACGCGCAGGGCGAAGACGTTGTCGCGGGAATTCGCACCCCGCAACAGATTACCCGCGCTGCATCGAAGACCTGGGCCAAAGAAAGCGGTATTGCAGAAAAGGATCGCAAACGGCGCTTCCCTTCGCTCGAAGAGGTAATGCCCGATTGTTACGCCTCGCTCGCCAAGGTCGCAACGAAACTCGAGCGGCACTACCGCGATATGCAGGACCTCGAGTTTACCATCGAACGCGGACGGCTGTGGATGTTGCAGACGCGTAACGGCAAGCGGACGGCGGCAGCGGCCGTCCGCATTGCCGTCGACATGGTCAGCGAACGTCGCATCTCGAAGGACGAAGCCATCGCCCGTGTGGAACCCGAACAGATCGACCAACTGCTCCATCCCAGTCTCGATCCGCGCGCCGAAAAGAAACTGCTGGCAAAAGGACTCGGCGCCTCCCCCGGAGCGGCCTCGGGAACGGTGCTGTTCGCCCCCGAAGAAGCCGTCGCCGCCGCCGAGCGCGGCGAAGACGTAGTACTGGTACGAACGGAAACCTCGCCGGAAGACTTCAGTGGAATGGTCGCGGCACGCGGCATTCTCACGGCGCGTGGCGGCCGTACGTCGCACGCTGCCGTGGTCGCACGCGGCATCGGAAAACCCTGCGTGGCCGGCTGTGAAGCACTCCGCATCGATTACCAGGCCGGCAGCATGCGCGTAGGCGATGCCGTCGTCCGCCACGGAGACGCCATTACGATCGACGGCAGCACCGGCGAAGTCTTGTTGGGACGCGTGCCGACGGTCGAGCCCAAGCTTTCCGGAGATTTCGAAAAACTGATGGGCTGGGCCGACCGCGTCCGCCGTCTCGGCGTTCGCACGAATGCCGACACGCCGCGCGATGCGGCGGTGGCACGACGCTTCGGCGCCGAAGGCATCGGCCTGTGCCGTACCGAGCACATGTTTTTCGAAGGAGAACGGATCGACGCCGTGCGCGAGATGATCCTCGCCGCCACCGCCGAGCAACGCACGCGGGCGCTCGCCAAGCTGCTGCCTTACCAGCGCCGCGACTTCGCCGGCATCTTCAAAGCCATGAACGGGCTACCGGTGACGATCCGGCTGCTCGACCCGCCGCTGCACGAGTTCCTCCCGACAAGCCAAGAGGAATACGCGGCCCTCGCGAGCAAGGCCGGCATCGACGTCGAACGTTTGCGTACCACCGGCGAGGCGCTGCACGAATTCAACCCGATGCTTGGCCACCGTGGCTGCCGTCTGGCAATCACCTATCCAGAGATCTACGCGATGCAGACGCGCGCGATCATCGAGGCCGCCCTGCAGGTATCGGCGCGCAACGTAAAGGTGCTGCCCGAGATCATGATTCCTTTGGTTGCGACGGCGAAGGAACTCGAGCGCCTGCGGACGCTCGTCGTGGATACCGCGGAGTCGGTCTTCCGCCGCCGCAAACGGCGGGGCGCCTACAAAGTCGGGACGATGATCGAGGGTCCGCGCGCTGCCCTGACCGCCGGCGAGGTCGCCGAACACGCGGGTTTCTTTTCGTTTTGCACCAAAG
>CAZJCO010000064.1:0-11336 GCA_964544375.1 uncultured Myxococcales bacterium | reverse complement strand
CCGCGGTCACCCGCCCCTGCACCTACGTCAGCTGCGCCTGGTCTAGCGAAATTGCGCCGCAAGAAGGACTCTCGTCGATCAAGACGCCGAGATGATCGTGCTCGACCAGGCTCGCTCCGCAGCGAGGACAATCGGCGAGCGGCTTTCGTTCGGTCCCGCTTTCTCGCTTGAGCCTTTCGATCTTCATCTTGTCGAGCTCGGCAAAATACCTGTCCTCATCGACTTTTTTCTTCTTCCGCAGCTTGTCGCCGAAACGGTCTTTGTGATCTTCAGTCATGGTCGATTCTCCTCGGTCGCGGTATCCGCCGCCGCTGCCGACTCTGCGGGTGACTGGGCGGAATCTCTTCGCTGGCGATAAGCACGTAGTCGAGCCAGCAAGCGCCGCACCCGCCGACTCTCCGGCGCGATCACACTGAGGCCGGCAAGCACGAAAATCCAGCCCTGAAGGATCGGCACGAAGCCGAGGATCACCCCGATGAGGAGCAAACATCCACCGATCGAAAGTCGGAGGGCGCGGATTGCTTGGCGTCGCAATGGAGTACTGAGCCCGGCCGGCCGGGGACGCCTATTTTGACCAGCCGCTGCCGCCCGGTCAATGGCCGCTGCCGCTGAGGCTCGCTTGCGGCCGGTCGAATCGTGCTTATTTCTTAAGCAACCGTCTGGTGTTCCCGTTGGAGGAATCCGCACCAGACCAACAGGAGTTTCCGGCAATTATGGACAAGCCCCTGACCGAAAAAGCCCGGGCAGCGATTAGCGAGGCGCAAGGACAAGCGCTTGATCGCAATCATTCCAACCTCGAACCCGAGCACGTACTGTTCGCGCTCGTAACACCGTCCGACGGACTGGTCACGACGCTGGTGCGGCGTCTCGGGCGCGAACCTTCGGCCGTGGCCAAACGTACCGAGGACGCGCTCGAGCGGCTCCCGGTCTCCACCAGCCCCAACGAAGAACTGCGCGCGGGAACCCGGTTTGCCCGCATGATGCGCGAGGCCTCGCGGGCGATGGATCGCCTCGGCGACGAATACGTCAGCGTCGAACATTTGCTGCTCGCTCTGACGGCCGATCGTGGAGAGGCTGGCCGGATCTTGGCCGAATTTGGTATCGATCCGGCAGCGATCGAACAGGCTTTGGGCGAACTCCGGCAAGGGCAACGCGTTACCAGCGAAAATCCCGAAGCGACCTACGACCCGCTCGGCCAGTACGGTCGCGACCTCACCGAGGAAGCCGCCGCCGGCAAGCTCGACCCGGTCATCGGTCGCGACGAGGAGATCCGACGCGCGATCGAAGTCCTCTCGCGACGGACCAAAAACAATCCTGTTCTCATCGGCGAACCCGGCGTCGGAAAGACCGCGATCGTCGAAGGACTCGCCCGCCGAATTGTCAGCGGCGATGTGCCTGAGGGCCTCAAGGACCGCCGCATCGTCGCGCTCGACATGGGCGCGTTGGTGGCCGGCGCAAAGTTCCGCGGCGAGTTTGAAGAGCGCCTGAAAGCAGTGCTCAAAGCCGTCCAAGAAGCCGAAGGCACGATCATCCTGTTCATCGACGAACTGCACACCGTCGTCGGTGCCGGCGCGGCCGAAGGCGCGATGGACGCGAGCAATCTTCTAAAGCCGATGCTGGCCCGCGGCGAATTGCACTGCATTGGGGCAACCACGATCAACGAATACCGAAAACACATAGAGAAAGACGCCGCGCTCGAGCGACGTTTCCAGCCGGTCAAAGTCGATCCGTCGAGCGTTGCCGATACGGTCTCGATTCTCAGGGGGCTCAAGGAGCGTTACGAAATCCACCACGGCGTTCGCATCAAAGACGCGGCTCTCGTAACCGCTGCCACGTTGGCCGACCGTTACATCACAGACCGATTTCTTCCGGACAAAGCGATCGACCTGATGGACGAAGCGGCAGCACACTTGCGTACCGAGATGGATTCGATGCCGGCCGAACTCGACGAACTTCAGCGCCGCGTGACCCAACTCGAAATCGAACGGCAAGCCTTGCGTCGGGAAAACGACGACGCTTCGAAGCGACGTCTGGCGCAACTCGAAGACGAGCTTCGAGAAAACAAGGCCCGACTCGACGAACGCAAGGCGCTGTGGGAAGTCGAACGCGGCGAGGTTCGGCAACTGCGCGAACTGAAGAGTGAGGTCGACGAATTGCGCGTCGAGATCGAACACGCCGAACGGGAGGCGGACTATGCGCGCGCGGCCGAGCTCAAGTACGGTCGCTTGGTCGAACTCGAGAAACAGATTGCCGCGGCCGACCAGGCGGCGACCTCGGGCAAACACAGCCTGGTTCGCGAAGAGGTCTCCGAGGACGACATTGCCGAGGTCGTCGGCCGCTGGACCGGCATTCCCGTGGCCCGCTTAATGGAAGGCGAAGCGGACCGGCTTTCCCACTTGAGCGAGCGTCTGCACGAACGCGTCGTCGGCCAAGACGAGGCTGTGCAGGCGGTCGCCGACGCGATCCTGCGGTCGCGCTCAGGGCTGACAGAACCCGGCCGCCCGGCCGGATCCTTCTTGTTCCTCGGTCCGACCGGAGTCGGCAAGACGGAACTCGCCAAGGCGCTTGCTGAGCAACTGTTCGACAACGAAGCGGCCCTGCTGCGGATCGACATGTCCGAATACATGGAAAAGCACGCCGTCGCGCGTTTGATCGGTGCGCCTCCGGGATACGTCGGTTACGAGGAAGGCGGCCAGCTCACCGAGGCAGTGCGTCGTAAACCGTACAGCGTGATTCTGCTGGACGAAATCGAGAAAGCGCATCACGACGTCTTCAACGTCCTACTACAGGTGCTCGACGACGGACGTTTGACCGACGGCCAGGGACGAACCGTCGATTTTTCCAACGCGGTCATCTTGATGACGTCGAATATCGGCAGTGCGGAGATTCTTGCCTACCGAGACAGTAGCGCCGAAGAGACCTATCGCGAAATGCGCGACGAGGTTCTCGGCCTACTCAAGCGGGAGTTCCGTCCGGAGTTCCTCAACCGTCTCGACGAAATCGTGGTGTTCCGCGGGCTGACGCGCGAACAACTCGGCCTTATCGTCGACAAACAAGTCGCGCGTCTGGCCGAGCGCCTCGCCGCGCGTTCGATCGGCCTCGAACTCTCGAGCGCCGCACGCGACCACCTCGCCGGCGTCGGCTACGATCCGGTCTACGGCGCACGTCCGCTCAAGCGAGCGATTCAGCGAGAGCTCGAGACTGAAATCGCACGCCGGCTCGTCCGCGGGGAGATCCGGGACGGCTACACGGTGCGTGTCGATGCCGACGCCGACGGCAACTTGCGGTTAGCCGGCGATCTGTCCGCCGCCGCGTGAGCCCTGCGGCAGGGCCGCGTCATGCGCGGAAGTGATAGATGACCGATCCGACCGTGTAGTACAGCGGGAAAAACAGCGAGATCGTTCCCAGCAACGGTGAGGGCTCGGGCAGACGCAGGACCATGACCAGCGCCATCGCACCCCACAACAAGCCGAGCGCGATGGTCGGACCGCGCATGACTTCCATCCGGCTCGGATAGAGCCAGCGCATCGGAACGAAAACCATGACGACCGCCGTCAGCAACGCGACCAGGTTGAAGGCAGCCGGCGTGGCGAGACTGACGAAGTAGAAGGCCATCACGTTCCAGTACGAAGGAAATCCGATGAAGTAGTGTTCGATGACGCCCTTGGCGTCGGTGCGGCAGAAGCCGTACGCACTGGCGACCAACACGGAGAGAGAGAGCGGCCATAGCCCGGCGGGAAGAATGCCCGGCTGGATGAAGACTGCCACCGGTACGACAACGTAGGTGAAGTAGTCTACGACGTTGTCGAGCAACTCCCCATCGATCCACGGCAACGCATGTTTGACGCGGACGGCTCGGGCAAGCGCGCCGTCGCTGGCGTCGATCGCTAGGGCGACGGCGAGCATGATGAAGGTCGTCGAATAGTCTTGACGGAATGCGGCAACCAAACCCAAGAAGCCGAAGACCGCCCCACTCGCCGTATAGAGGTGGACCAGCCAAGCGAGAATCGCGCGCCGCTGCGGCATTGCTCTAGCGTATAACGCTACGCGTTGAACTCGGCAAGGACGAGCTGTGCAACCCGCTCGGGGACCTCCATCGGAACATAATGCGTGGCTCCCGCAACCTCGCCCAGGCGGGCGTTGGGCAGGGCCTCGAGCGCCCGCCTGGCACGGTCCGGCGGAAACGCGACGCTGTGCTCGCCGCGCAGCAGCAGCACTGGGATCCTTAGTCGCTCGAACTCGGCAAAGGCGTTCATCGACGCGGCGTTCTCGTAAAGTTGTGCCTCGATCCGACCGGGACACCAGAGTTCGACCGCACCGTCCGGCCGATCGAAGGTGCCGTCGTCGACGTACACCCGTAGCGCCTCCTCCGTCCATGTGTCGTAAGGGAAACGGCCTCTGTAGGAAGCCAGCAATTCCTCGCGAGACTCCCAAACCAGGCGGCGTCCGCGGGTCCGGGCCGCGAGAGGATTCTCGCCGGCGAAATAGTCGGCATCGCCGATGGGGTCAAACATAATCGGGTCGATCAGGATCAGCCGTCGAAAGCTCTGCGGACGCCGCACGGCGGCGCAGGCCATGACGGTAGCGCCCGCCGAATGGCCCACGCCGACGGCATCTTCGAGGGCGATCTCGGCAAACAAGCGCTCGGCATCCTCGACCGAGCGCTCCCACTCGTAACCAGAATCCGGCTTGGCGCTGCGGCCGTGTCCCCGCTGGTCGTAGCTGAGGATGTGCTCTCCGAAACCGGCCTCGCGCAGACGACCGATGACCGGTTTCCAGATTGGTCCGAGAAAGCCGGTCGGATGGGCAAACAACAGGTCTCGGCCGCTCCCGCCCCAATCGTCGAGGTGAAGATAAACGTCTCCCAGTTCGACACGTCGCCCGCTCGGACAAATCTTTGCTGCATCCATGCGTTTTCTCTTCCACCTGTCACGGCCTCAGGCAAGCTGACGCCGCGCCACGCGCCAACCGTGATGTTGCGCGTTTTCTCTCCCGACGTAAGGTGAGCGCTCAGCTGCGGAAGAAAAATGACCGACTTCACACGTACAACCCGCATCGCGGTCTACGGTAGCTCTGCCGCGTCCCCGGGCACCCGCGCCTACGACGATGCGCTCGATCTAGGCCGCCGCTTGGCGCGCGCCGGAGCCGAGCTGCGCTGCGGCGGATACGGCGGAGTAATGGAAGCGGTAAGCAAGGGGGCCGCGAGTGCCGGTGGCCGGTGTCTCGGCTTTACCATCGACGCGTGGAAGGAGCGGCCTCCGAATTCTTTCTTGACCGAGGTGCATTCTTGCACCGACCTCTACCAGCGCCTTCGCCACCTGATCGACGAAAGCGATGCAATGATCGCCGTAGGCGGCGGCATCGGTACTCTGGTTGAGGTTCTGCTCGCTT
The DNA here is from genome assembly GCA_964544375.1 of uncultured Myxococcales bacterium. Classification (GTDB taxonomy): domain Bacteria; phylum Desulfobacterota; class Binatia; order UBA1149; family SPBQ01; genus CAZQYE01. The sequence goes on along the minus strand of CAZJCO010000064.1, from coordinate 5,945 downwards.
GGAATCTGCTGTTCATGGAGTTGATCCCGCCGCGCCCATTGATCGTCGTCGGTCGCGATTGGTCGCAAGCGCTCGATCGCTTGGCAGAATTTTTCGAGATCCGAGAGCAGCATCGGGAGTTCATTCAGCGATCCCCCAACGTCGACGGAGCCGTCGACATGCTACGCAAACAAGGAGTCCTCAGGTGAACACCATCGAACGGCTTTTCTCGCTGTCCGGCCGCGGTGCCGTCGTCACCGGAGCGTCCGCCGGTCTCGGCGTCGAGTTTGCCAACGCTCTCGCTGGAGCGGGTGCCGACGTCGTCCTCATGGCCCGCAGACAGCAGCAGCTACGAGAGACCGCCGAGCGCTTGCAAGAACGCCACGGCACCAAGGTCTCGTTCGTCGTTGCCGACCTCTCCCAAGGCTCATCGCGCGAGCAAGCCTTTGCCGAAGCCGCGCAGCGACTCGGCGGCATCGACGTTCTCGTGAACAACGCCGGCGTCGCGCCAACCGGCCGGGCCGAAGCCCAGTGGCCGGAAGCTTGGCATCGTACCCTCGACCTCAACCTCACCGCCGCGTTTCACTGCTGCCTGTTGGCTGCCGAACGCATGCGCGCCGCCGGGCGTGGCGGGCGGATTATCAACGTCTCGTCGATCTTCGGTCACTTGGGCAGTTCCCTGTTCCGTGTCTCTGCCTATGCCGCGAGCAAGGGAGCGGTAGAAAACCTGACCCGGCAGCTTGCGATCGAATGGGCGCGCGACGACATCACGGTGAACGCGCTCGCGCCGGCCTGGTTCCCGACCGAAATGACCCAAGAGAGCTTGCAGAAAGACGGCATCGCCGATCGCATGGGGTCCGGCTGTCCGATGAAGCGCATGGGCAAACCGGGGGAACTCGAAAGCGCCTGTCTCTTTCTTGCCTCGCCGGCCTCGTCGTACGTCACCGGCATCGTCCTCCCGGTCGACGGTGGCTACGGCGCCTGGTAAGCGCTCGCGCTCGGCGTGTCTCGGCCTAGAGACCGGCGGCAGACTTGCGTGAGAGGTCGGCGGCCGGCCAGGACACGCGCGTCCAGGCGAGGGCGCCGGCACTAGCGACGAAACTCCGCGTAGGTCGAACGCCACAGACGAGAACCGCCAGACGTCCGGGCTTGTTCATGTAGCCGGCGGCGGCACCGGCGCGCTCCCCTTCCCCCCAGTAGACGTCGACCCGCCCGGGTCCCTTGATCGCCGAACCGGAGTCGTGGTTCAGAGCGAAACGTGCCAAACGGTCCCATCCCACCAAACGGCCGGCAGCGTCGACCAGCGGACGCTCGCTGTTCATGAAGACGACCGCACCGGGCGGCACGTAACGGTGGTCGCTAGCGATCGAGCGGCCGGCAACCAACGGCACGCCGAGCGATCCGACAGGACCCTCGTTTTCGGCGAGCGACACTTGACGGAAAAAGATGTAGCGCGGGTTGCGAAACATGAGACGGTCGCGACGGTCCGGATTGGCCGACAGGAAGGAACGGATCGCGCTGCTCGAACCCGCCGTGATGATGCCATGGTCGAGCATATAACGGCCGATACTGAAGTAAGGTACGCCATTACTGGCGGCATAATTCACGCGCAGAACCCGCCCATCATCCAGAAGCAAGCGACCCGAGCCCTGGATATGCAGGAAATAGAGTGCCACTGGATCCTCTACCCAGGCGAGTTCCAGGCCGCGGTCGCGCAGCAGGCCGCGGCCGTCGATTTCTTTGCGCGTTAGATAGGGCAAGAGTTCGCCGCGACGAACGGCACCGTGGAACTGGCGCGGATCGTTGGGGAAAAAACGAGCCAAGCGCACCAATGTCAGTTCGTCAGGCTTCTGATAGATCGGGTAACGGAAGCGTTCGCTGCGATGCAGGCTGGCGCGCAACACGGGCTCGTAATACGCGGTGAACTGCGAGGTATCGCGCGGCCGGTAGGCCCGGCATTCCCTCGCCAACCGTTTGCTCAGCCGGCGCGGATCGGTCTCGTCGAGGATTTGCGCAAATTTTTCGACGCTGCGCGCAATTTGGCGCGTCGTATAACTGTCGTTGCCCAGGGTGTAGGTGGCCTCGGGGTTGGCCGTCGCAAAGTACTTGCGGCTGGCGTCAATCGCACGCCGCAAGCTACCGATATCCAGGTCGTCGGCGAAGTGCGCTGGTCGAGTGACTACTTTGTAGGCAGGCGCTTCCGGCAACTGCACGCTGATCCGAATACCGTAGCATCCCGACAGCAGCGCCGCCGCCACGATCGTAGCGATCCTACCCTTCCAGCCCCTCATGCGTACACCGGTCTCCGCCCCGTATCCTCGAAGTGGCGGCGGTCAAACGAACTTCCATTTTGAAGCCAGCACCAAGGATGTCAACGCCGGCGAGAAAACTCTTCTTCGGCGGCGGCCAACACGTCGGCAACTCGAGCGCGATGGTCCGCCGAATTTGTCGACAATTCGGCCGCCAGCGCCATCAGCAAGCGTCTTACATAAATCGGCCGGCTCGACTCTCCCATCAATCCGATTCGCCACACTTTCCCCGCCAGCGGCCCGAGACCGGGGCCGATTTCGATTCCATGTCTTTCCAATAAGCGCCGACGGACGACCGCCTCGTCGACTCCTTCGGGCACGCGCACACTGTTGAGCATCCACAAACAGTGTCCGCTCGCCGCCGCCGGTTCGAGTCCCAACGCCGCGAGACCCGCCATCAGCGCCAGATGGTTGGTCTCATGCCGACGAAAGCGTCGTTCGAGACCTTCTTCGAGAATGATCCGTAGGGCTTCGGCCAGACCGTAAATCATCGAGACTGGCGCGGTGTGGTGATACAGCCTCTGCGATCCGAAGTACTGCCCGAGTAGAGACGCATCCAGATACCACGTCGTAGGCTTCGATCGGCGTTGCTGGATACGGTCCAGCGCTCGCTTCGAGAGCGTTATCGGCGCCAGCCCGGGAGGGGCGCTGAGACACTTTTGCGTCGCAGAGTAACAAGCGTCGATCTGCCAGGCGTCGACTTCGACCGGACAGCCTGCCAACGACGTCACCGAATCGACGACGAGTAGAGCATCGTAACGACGCACCAGCTCTCCGAGTCCCTCGAGCGGCTGCCAAGCCCCCGTGGAAGTCTCCGCATGCACGATGGCAAGCAACCGCGGTCGTTTCGAGCGAGCCAAGGCTTCTTCTAGCCGCTCGAGGGGAACCACCTCACCCCACGGAACCTCGACGCGCTGGACGCACGCTCCGAGGCGCTCGGCAACCTCGGCCATGCGCCCGCCGAAGACGCCGGCGACCGAAACGATGGCTTCGTCCCCCTCTTCGATCAGATTGGCGAAGCAGGCTTCCATGCCGGCCGAGCCGGTGCCCGACAGCGGCAGGGTGAACTCGTTGTCGCTTCGAAAAAGCCTGCGTAAGTCGGCTTGTACGCCGTCGAGAAGGGACAAAAACACGGGATCGAGGTGGCCCAGCAGGGGTCGGCCCATGGCCGCCCGCACCGAAGGCGCTACCATCGAGGGCCCGGGGCCGAGCAGCAGACGTTCGGTGAAGGTTTGCGGTGACACCACCGGCATTCCATAAATCTCGCCGGCACATAAGACAACAGCATGGCGGACGGACGACAGGCATGACGCTCAACAACTCGGTCAAGAAGAGGCTTCGCGACATCGTCGGCGAGGCCGGCTTCGTCGGCGGAGACGCGGCACGGTGGGTCTACGATTGCGACGGCTACACCATGATCCGCGCCCGACCGGAACTGGTCCTGCTGCCGGCAACGGCCGACCAAGTACGTCGCGTGGTCGCACTGTGTCATGAACAATCCATTCCGTTCGTACCGCGCGGTGCTGGTACCGGGCTCAGCGGGGGATGTCTTCCGGCGGCGATCCCGGTGATGATCGGCACAAGCCGGATGCGTGCGATTCGCGCGATCGACCTTCCCAATCGCCGCGTCGAAGTCGAAGCCGGCGTCGTCAACCTGCAGGTCACGCGGGCCGTCGAAGCGGCCGGTTATTACTACCCACCCGACCCATCGAGTCAGTCGGCCTGCACCATCGGTGGCAACGTCGCCGAAAACTCCGGCGGACCACACACGCTCAAATACGGTGTCACCCTCAACCACCTGTTGGCGCTCGAGTGGGTTCTGCCCAACGGCGATCTGCTCGTGCTGCGACGCGACGCGACCGAACCCGGCTATGACCTGGCCGGCTTATGTACCGGATCGGAGGGTACGCTCGGCATTGCGACTGCCGCAACGCTGCGGCTGAGCGTTCGCCCGCAGGCCGTCGCGACGCTGCTGGCCGTTTTCCCCTCGGTCGCAGACGCCTCGCGCGCGGTCTCCGCAATGATCGCCGCCGGCATCGTTCCCGCGGCGCTCGAGATGATGGACGCCGCAGTGATCGCGGCGGTAGAAGCCGCGTACCACTACGGTTTTCCCCCCGACGCGGGGGCCGTCTTGCTAATTGAAGTCGACGGGCTGCGAGCGGAGCTCGAGGATTTGGCCGAACACGCCTCCCGAGCATGCCGGGCGCACGGCGCAACCGAGATACGTCGTGCAAGCACTAGCGAAGAACAGGAATTGCTGTGGCGCTCCCGCAAAAAGGCGTTCGGCGCGATGGGACGCCTGGCGCCGAGCTATTGCACGCAGGACGGCGTCGTTCCCCGCAGTAGGCTGCCTGAAATCGTCGAGCGCATCGGCGCGATTGCCGATCGTTTCGAACTCCGCATTGCCAACGTCATGCATGCCGGAGACGGCAACATTCATCCGATCACCCTGTACGACGAGCGAGACGAAGGAGAATGCGACCGCGTCGTCGCGGCCGGCGAAGAAATTTTACGCGCGTGCCTCGAACTCGGCGGTTCTCTTACCGGCGAACACGGCATCGGCATAGAGAAGGCAATGCTGATGGAAGAGGCTTTCGGCGGAGAGGAACTCGCCGCCATGGCCGCGGTTCGAGAGGCGTTCAACCCTTCGGGACTTTGCAATCCGGGCAAACTGTTGCCGACGGATCGAGGCTGCATCGAAACCATGCGTCCGCGTCCGCGCGGGGGCGGCTGAGCAGTCCCGATGGTCGCTTCCGGCAAAGCAAGCCTGGCCTCCCCACTGGCCGCCTCGTTTCCGCCGGGCCGCGCACGCGCCGGCCAGGAAAGCGATGCCGTCGACGGCATCCAACCGGCTCTCGTCGTAACCGCGCGCGAAACCGAAGATGTCGCCACCGTCGTTCGAGAGGCGTGCACAGAGCGCGTTGCCATCATTGCCGCCGGCGGCGCGACCGGCCTGGATTTTGGCAACCGGCCGCGCGCCTTCGATGTACGGCTGAACCTGACCGGCATGACAGCCGTTCTCGACCGTCATCCCGAAGATCTTTGTGTCACCGTACAGGCGGGCGTCGCCTTGGCCCGACTTCAGAAGCTGCTGGCTTCCGACCGACAGCGTATTGCGATCGATCCTCCGCTGCCTGCGCGCGCGACCATCGGTGGCATCGTCGCCGGCAACAGTTCGGGCATCCTGGCCAACCGTTTCGGTCTGCCGCGCGAGCAAGTGCTGGGAATGACGGTGGTCGATGGCCGCGGGCGCATCCTGCGCGTGGGCGGCTCGGTCGTCAAGAATGTCGCCGGCTACGATTTGGTTCGGCTGTTTGCCGGATCCCGCGGCAGTCTGGCGGTGATTACCGAAGTGATTCTGCGTACTCACCCGCTGCCGCCCCAATCTCGTGAACTTTTCTTCGCGTTCCCCTCCGTGCGCGAACTCGAGCAAGCGGTACGGGCGATCGCCGCTAGCGAACTACCGCTCGCGGGCTGGGAGTTTTCTATCGAAGGAGCGGGCAAAGACCTTCGATGCGCCGCCCACGTTGCCCTCGAGGGAATCGAGGCGGGCATCGAGTATCAGGAAAACCGGCTCACGGAACTCTGTTGCAAGACAGCGTCGCCTCCGGCGATCATGCAAGAAGCCTCGGCTCTCCCACCGACGGACCCCGCGGG
>CAZJCO010000063.1:0-11357 GCA_964544375.1 uncultured Myxococcales bacterium | reverse complement strand
AAAAAAAGCGTCACCGAAAGGCCCCGGGCGCCACCGGCGGGCCTCGCCGAAGCGGCCAAGGATCCCCTCGCAAACGGCCGTCTGACGCGGCTTTGAGAAAAAGTGCCAGGCTCGCTGGCGGGTCCTTGAATGAACCGGCAGGAAGGCCGTCTCAACAAGTGAAGCCCCTCACGAAGAGGAAGTTTTCTCCTCCTTTTCTTCCTCTTCGACCTTCCCGGGCAGCGGATTCCCCCCTCCGCTGCCCGGAACTTTTTTGGGGCGGGCGTCAAGGCCCGAGCAGGACCCCGCTGACTGCGGCGGTCGCAGCGTCGATCACCGCCGACGGCGCCAGTCCCACGGCAACCGTAACTGCCAAGGCCACGGTCGTAGCGACTCCCAGGTAAGGCCGCACGCCGGCGGCCGACGCCTCGCCCTCCTCGAAGTACATCGTCCGCACGACGCCCAAGTAGTAGGCCGCCGACACCACGCTGTTGAGCACGCCAATCACGACCAGCACGACGTAGCCTTGGTCGAGTGCGGCGGTGAAGAGATAGAGTTTGCCGACGAAACCCGCGAACGGCGGAATCCCGGTAAGCGAGAGCATGAACACCGTCATCGCGAGAGCCAGCGCTGGGCTGCGCCGGCCTAGCCCGGCGTAGTCGCGAATGCGCTCGGCGCCGTTGTTGCGGCGGGCGACCAGCATCATCACGCCGAAAGCTCCAAGGTTCATGGCGCCGTAGGCGACCAAGTAGAACAACACGGCGGCGGCGCCTTCCTCGGTGCCGGACGTGAGCCCGACGAGCAGGTAGCCGGTGTGGGCGATCGCCGAGTAGGCCAGCATGCGCTTGAGGTTGACCTGCCTCAGCGCAATGAAGTTGCCGGCGCACATCGTCACCGCTGCGCCCGCCCAGAGAATTCCCGACATGATCGCAACGTGCGGCGCGATGCCAATAGCAATCACGCGGACCAGTGCGAAGAATCCACCGGCTTTGACGACGGTGGCCATGAAGGCTGTCACCGAGGTGGGCGCGCCCTCGTAGACGTCGGGCGTCCATAGGTGGAACGGCACCGCCGCGATCTTGAAGCCGAAACCGACGAGCAGAAGCGCGCAGCCGAGCATCAGCAGTCGCGAGTCTCCGGCCGCCGCCACACGAGAGACGTCCGAGAGAATCGTCGAGCCGGCCTCGCCGTAGAGCAAAGCAATTCCGTAGAGCATGAAACCCGAGGCAAAGGCGCCCATCAGGAAATACTTGAGAGCAGACTCGTTCGACCGCGGGTCGCCCTTCCAAATCCCGGCAAGGACGTAGACCGCCATCGACATCGTTTCGAGACCGAGGAAGAGAACGATCAAGTCGGTGGCCGACACCATGATCAAGGCCCCGAGCACGGCGAACAGAACCAGCGGATAGTATTCCCCACCGCGGACGCCGGTCTGCGGCAGGTAGTCCATCGCCATGAATACCGCGGCCGCCGACAAGGCGCAGACCAGCACGGCAAAGAACACGCTGAGGCCGTCGAGTACCAAGGCGTCGCCGAATAGACCGGTCGCGCCCCATCGCCGCCAGGCCAGCCAGGCGACTTCGGCGAGCCCGATGACCGACAGCCAGCCGACGGTGAGATAGCGGCGCCGGTCGGTGAACATCTCGACGAGCAAGACGGTAATCGCCCAGGCGGCCGCCGCCAAAATCGGCGCAAGAACGCTGTAACTTCCCAGTTGCGCGGTCACCGTCGTCCCCCTGAGATCGTCGAAACCAGCGCGTCGGCTTCGGCCGAAGCCGGCCCCTTTCGTCCCTGCGTCGTCGCATCCGAGCAGGACGCTTTAGCGCCGCCGCCGTCTTGTTCGCCGCTCGAGCAAGCCGCCAGAGCAACCGCCGCTTCAATCCTAGAGCTTCCGGCCGCCGGCATCTCGTCGCCGGCCCGCGCCAAAGCTTGCGGCCGCACGGACGGTCGCTCGCCGGTTGCCGTCGCGGCCAACGATCCGTCGGCGCGCGCCAAGGTCTCGACCACCGAGGTCTCCATCAGCTTGAGAAACGGCCGCGGGTAGACGCCCATGATGACGACCATCGCCAGAATCGGAACCAGGACACCGATCTCGCGCCTGTTGAGATCCTCTAGCTCGGCGTTTTTCGGATTGTCGAGCGGCCCGAACATGACCCGCTGGAACATCCACAGCATGTAGACGGCACCGAAGATCACCCCGGTCACGGCGATCGCTGCCAGCACCGGGTGCGTGCGGAACGCTCCGACCAGGATCAGGAACTCGCCGACGAAGCCGTTGAGGCCCGGCAGGCCGACCGACGACAGCATGATGACGAGGAAACACGATGCGTAGATCGGCAGTTGTTTCCACAGTCCACCGAAGTCGGCGATCAATCGCGTGTGCCGGCGCTCGTAGATCATCCCGACGAGCAAGAACAACGCTCCGGTCGAGAGGCCGTGATTGAGCATCTGGTAGACGGCGCCCTCGACGCCGATCGTGTTGAGGCTGGCCAGGCCCAGCATGACGAAGCCGAGATGGCTGACCGAGGAATAGGCAACCAGCTTCTTCAGATCGGGCTGCACCATTGCGACCAGAGCGCCGTAGACGATGCCGATCACCGCGAGCACCCCGATCCACGGCATCGCCACGGGCAGGACGGCCGGGAACAGCGGCAACACGAAGCGCACGAAACCGTAAGTGCCCATCTTCAGCAGCACGCCGGCGAGAATCACCGAGCCGCCGGTCGGCGCCTCGACGTGGGCGTCGGGCAGCCAGGTGTGCAGTGGCCACATCGGCACCTTGATCGCAAAGGCCAGCGCCAATGCCAGGCAGCTCCACATTTGCACGGTCGGCGTCAGCGTCAGGCCGTAAAGATCGGTAAGCGCAAAACTCATCTGCCCGGTCTGACGGCCCGCCTCGAGCGCCATGTAGATCAGGGCCGCGAGCATCGGCAGACTGCCGACCATCGTGAACAGCAGGAACTTGATCGCCGCGTAGATGCGCCGTGCCCCGCCCCAGATACCGATGATGAGGAACATCGGCACCAGCATGGTCTCCCAGAAGACGTAGAACAGCAGCGTATCGAGAGCGACGAGCGTACCGAGCATCGTCGTCTCGAGCAGCAGCATCGCGACCAGGTATCCCTTGAGGCTGCGGTGGATCGAGTCGGCCGCCGAATAAAGCACCAGCGGCGTCAGAAAAACGGTGAGCAGGACGAGCAGCAGCGAGATGCCGTCGATACCGACGTAATAGGATATGCCAAGCTGCGGAATCCACTGGCTGCGCTCGACCAATTGGAAGCCGCTACGGCCGTTGTCGAAGCGGATCCAGGCGGCCAGCCCGAGGAAGAACGGAACCAGCGACGTCCACAGCGCCGTGCGGCGCAGTGCCTTGGTCGCAAACGGCGGTACCACGGCCACGGCGAGCGCGCCGAGGACCGGACTGAAAACCATCCAACTGAGAAGTCCGCCGCTCACCGCCTTAACCTGCCCATCCTACCGCAGCCATCACGACGACCAGCGCCAACACGCCGGCCAAGACGCTAAGCGCATATTCTTGCACGTTGCCGGTAGCCCAGCGACGCCAACTGTCGGCCACCGTTCGACACGCCGTGGCGATCCCATTGACGAGACCGTCGATCACGGCGACGTCGAACCGCTGCCAGAGCCAACGGGAACCAGCGACGATCGGCTCGACAACCCGGCGACGATACTCCTGATCGACGTAGTATGCCGAAGAGAGCGCGCGATAGAGGCCGGCCGCACGGTCGGCTAGCACCGCATCGAACAACGGGCCGTGCGCATAAAGCCGCCAGGCAAGAAACATCGACGCCAGAGCGACGGCGACCGAGCTGAGCATCAGCGCGATCTCCGTACCGGCCGACAAGGCCAACTCGTGGTGCCCGAGCACCGGCGCGAGGAACGCGCCGAAGCGGTTATGCCCGCCGAGGATGTGGGGCACGCCGAGATAGCCGCCAACGGCCGCCAACACCGCAAGCACGACGAGCGCGAAGGTCATCGACTTGGGGCTTTCGTGCGCCTTCTGCCAGCGTTCGTTGTCACCTCGATAGTCTCCGTAGAAGGTCAGGACGAGCAGCCGCGTCATGTAGAAGGCGGTCATCGCCGCACCCAGCAGACCGAGTGCCCACAGGCCGTAATGCCCTCCAGCGAACGCCGAAGCGAGAATTTCGTCTTTAGAGAAAAAGCCGGACAGCCCCGGCACGCCGGCAATTGCCAGGGTCGCAACCAAGAAAGTCGCCGAAGTAATCGGCATCTTGCTGCGTAGCGCTCCCATGTTGCGGATGTCTTGCTCCTCGTGCAGGGCGTGAATCACGCTGCCCGCACCGAGGAACAGCAGCGCTTTGAAGAAAGCGTGCGTGACCACGTGGAACAGGCCCGCGGCAAACGCGCCGACGCCGAGCGCAAGGAACATGTAGCCCAGCTGCGAGATCGTCGAGTAGGCCAGGACCTTCTTGATGTCGTTTTGCGCAATGCCGATCGACGCAGCGGCAAAGGCGGTCAGAGCGCCAATCGCAGCGACCACCGTCATCGCCGCAGGCGCCGCCAGATAGAGGCCGTTCAGCCGGGCAACCATGTAAACGCCGGCGGTCACCATCGTCGCAGCGTGGATCAGGGCGGAAACCGGCGTCGGCCCGGCCATCGCGTCGGGCAGCCAGACGAACAGCGGAATCTGCGCCGACTTGCCGGTCGCGCCGACGAACAGCAGCAAGGCAGCGGCAAGTGCGATCCCTCCGCCGAGTTCGGCGGCGTGTTCGTTGACCACCGCAAACCGAAGACTGGCCAGACCGCCGTCGCTGAGCGACCAAAACAGCAGCGCCATCCCAAGAACGAAGCCGGCATCGCCGATCCGGTTGACGACAAAGGCTTTCTTGCCGGCCGAGGCCTTCTCGGGATCGGTGTACCAGAAGCCGATCAGCAGGTAACTGCACAACCCGACCCCTTCCCAGCCGACGAACATCAAGGGCAAGCTGTCGGCTAACACCAACACCAGCATCGAGGCGGTAAACAGGTTGAGATAGGCAAAATACCGCGCGTAGTCGGGATCGTGCCCCATGTAGCCCGTCGAGTAGACGTGAATCAGAAATCCGACGCCGCTGACGACCAAGCACATCACCGCCGCAAGCGCGTCGAAGTTGAGGGTCGCGTCGACCGAGAATTCCCCGGCGGCGATCCACTGATAGGCCCGATCGACCAAGACCGCACCCGGCCCGGCAGCCGAAAGCGTGAGGAGTGCTTGCACGGACAAGATGAAGCTGGCACCGACCGCGCCGCAGGCAATCCAGCCCACCGGACCGCGTCCAAGGCGGCGCCCGAGAAAGACGTGCAGCAGCATCGCCAGGAACGGCAGCAGCGGGATCCACCGCAGGGTGGACACGGTATGCACGGCGACCGCGACCTGTTCGTGATGCATCCGGCCGTCCCCCTACCAGCGAAGCAACGCGATCTCGTCCGCGTTGACGGTTTGCTTGTTACGAAACAGCGACAGGATGATCGCCAAGCCGATCGCAACTTCGGCAGCCGCCAAAGTCATGACGAAGAAGACGATCGCCTGGCCTTCCATGCCGCCCAAGTGGTTGGCAAAGGAAACGAACGCGAGATTGGCCGCGTTGAGCATCAACTCGATCGACATGAAGATGACGATGACGTTGCGCCGGATGATGACGCCGACCGAACCGATGGCGAAGAGAATCGCGCTGAGGACCAGAAAGTGCCCCGCCGTGGCCACCTCAGGCCTCCTCTTCGTCGGGTTCGCGCCGCGCGAGCACGACGGCGCCGACGACGGCGATCAACAACAACACCGACGTCAGTTCGAAGGCAACGAGATAATCGCTGAAGAGGACGTGGGCCAGACCGGTCGTGGTCCCGAAGTCGGCCGGCAAGGCGCCGTCGCCGTGTCCGGCTGGAAGAGCGTGCCAGACGACGTGTCCGATCGTCGCTGCGATCGCCGCGGCCAGCAGTGTGGCAATTACGCGCATCCCCAAACGCGAAGGTTCCTGCGGATCGGACTGCAGGTTGAGCAGCATGATGACGAACAAGAACAGCACCATGACGGCGCCCGCATAGATGATGATCTGCAGCGCGGCGACCAAGTGGGCCTGGAGAAAAGCGTAGTAGACCGCCAGCAGGAACAGCGTGGCGACCAACGAGAGCGCGCTGTGGACCGGGTTGCGGTAGAGTACGACGCCAAGCGCCGACACGATGGTCATTAGCGACAGGACGTAGAAGACGGTTTCGCTCACGCCGGCTGTCCCCACAGCAACACCGCCGTGGCGGTGACGACCAAATTGACCAGCGCCAACGGAATCATGCCCTTCCAGCCGAGATTCATCAGCTGGTCGTAGCGGAAACGAGGCACCGTCCAACGCACGAGGATTTGCAGCCAGCAGAAGAACAATACCTTCACGGTGAAGGCCAGTACTTGCAGTAGCGTCACCAGCCAGCCGGCCATCGCCACGTGTCCGCCGCCCGGCAGATTCCAACCATCGGAGCCGAGGTAGGGCACCTGCCAACCGCCGAAGAACATCGTCGTGATGAAGCCGGAAACCAGCACCACTTCGGCAAAGTCGGTCAGCATGAACGCCGCCTGCTTACCGCCGGAGTATTCGGTGAAATAGCCGGCAATCAATTCGGATTCGGCCTCGGGGAGATCGAACGGAACGCGCTTGGACTCGGCCATGCCGGCGGTGAAGATGATCAGGCAGGCCAGCGGCTGGTAGAGCACGCCCCAAGCCGGCAGAAAACCGAACAACAAGTGGCCCTGCCCGCGTACCATTTCCTGTAAATCCAGCGTGCCGTAGGTCAGCACCATGCTGACCAGCGCCAAGCCGAGAGCGACCTCATAGGAGATCATCTGCGCCGAACCGCGAATCGCGCCGAGAAGCGCCCAGCGGTTGTTCGAAGCCCAGCCGGCTAGCACCACGCCGTAAACACCCATCGAGACCATCGCGACGATGTAGAGTAAGCCGACGTCGAGTCCGACGGCGCGTAACTCGATGCTGCGGCCGGCAACCGAAATGACGTCACCGAACGGAATCGCTGCAAAGGTCACAACCGCCGGGAACAACGCCAGGAACGGCGCCAGCGAGTGAATCAGCCGGTCGGCGCCGGCCGGAACGAAGTCTTCCTTGGTGAACATCTTCAGCGGATCGGCGACCAATGTGTTGGTAAAGCCGAGATTCACCGGGAACACTCCGAAGATAGCGGCGCGGTTCGCGCCGATACGATTCTGAATCAACGCGCTGCCCTTGCGCTCGATCCAGAGGAGAAAGGCCGACATCTGCAACACCAGCAGGACGACGACGAGACACTTGACCGTGGCGATCAAGACTTCGGCCATGGTTACGCGTCCTTCCCCGAAGCCAGACGGTCGATGAGTTCGAGCGCGCTCTTGACGTCGACGTTCTCGACGTAGCTGCCCGAGCCGATTTGGATCACCGGCGCGGTGCCGCAGGACCCCAAGCACTCGGCACGGTCGAGTGAGAACTTACCGTCTGGCGTGGTCTCGCCCGGGCCGATGTCCAGACGGCGGCGAATTGCCGAAACCACCTCATCGGCTCCGCGCAACTGACAGGACAGGTTGGTGCAGACCTGCACGTGATGCTTTCCCATCTGGCGCCGATAGAACATGGTATAGAAGGAAACGACGCCCTCGACCCAGGCCAGCGGCAGCTCCATCAATCCGGCAACGTAGGCCTGCACTTCGGGGCTGAGCCACCCAAACTCGCGCTGGGCAAGCCACAGAACCGGCATCAAGGCCGCGCGCCGCTGCGGGTAGCGGCCGAGAATTTCCCGGTACTCGGCGAGCGCCTCCTCGCTAAAGGCCGGTTGCGCCTGCTCGTTCGTCTTCTTCGCGTCGTCGCTCATCGTCGCGTCATCCGATCGCTCAGCTAGCGATCGCACTCGCCTCCGATCATGTTGACCATGCCGAAGGTCGCAACCAGGTCGGACACCATGTGTCCCTTCACCATCGTCGCGACCGCGCCCATGCCGTAGAAACAGGGGGGGCGAACGCGCACGCGGTAGGGCCGTCCGCTGCCGTCACTCACCAAGTAGAAGCCGAGTTCCCCGTTGGTTGCCTCGCCGGCAAAGTAAACCTCGCCTTCGGGCACGCGAATGCCCTCGACGACCAGCTTGAACTGCGCCATCAGGCCTTCGATCGAGCCGTAGACGTCTTCTTTCTGCGGCATGACGATCGTCGGGTCGTCTACGCAAACCGGCCCGTCGGGCATCGCTTCGAGCGCCTGGTCGATGATGCGCAGCGATTGCTTCATCTCTTCGAAGCGCACCGAGAAGCGGTCGAAATTGTCGCCGCGTGTGCCGACCGGCACGTCGAAGTCGTAGCGGTCGTAGCCCATGTAGGGCTCGTCCTTGCGCAGGTCTCGCGCTACCCCGGACGCACGCAGCATGGGACCGGTAAGACCGTGGTCGATCGCCTCTTCGGCCGTCATCACACCGACGTCGACCATGCGATCAACGAAGATCCGGTTGCGTTCGAGCAGTCTCTGACAATCGTCGAGGACCTGCTCCGTCTTCGTCATCGCCTGGCGTAGCGCCGGGGCGAACTCGTCGGGAAGATCCTTGCGCAGCCCGCCGACGCGGCCGTAGCTCACGGTCACGCGTGCACCGGTGGCCAGTTGGTTGAGGTTGTAGAGCAATTCACGCGCTTCGTTCATGTAGAAACCGGGCGTGATCGCTCCGAGCTCGGCGGCCGCCATGCCGAGGCAGGTCAAGTGGTCCGACAATCGCGACATTTCCGACAAGACCACGCGAATTACGGAGCAACGTTCGGGGACCGTAATCCCGAGCAGGCGTTCGACGGCTTCGCAAAAGATGAAGTTATTGATCAGCGGCGAGGCGTAATTGAGACGGTCGGTGTAGGGAATGCACTGGGTCCACGTTCCCTGCTCACACATCTTTTCGAAGCCGCGATGCAAGTAACCGACCTCGGTATCGCAGCCAACGATCGTTTCACCGTCGAGCGTCAGGTTGAACTTGATGGTGCCGTGCGTTGCCGGATGGGACGGGCCCATCTGAATTTCCATACGTTCGGCGATCGGATCCGGCGTCGCGGCTGGGTCGGTCTTTCCTCGAAGCGCGCTCACCTTCCGTCCCTCGACGGCCAAGGGTCGGCGATCGGGTCGCGCTCCTCGACCAGGGGCTGGCGCTTGTCGACCGGGTAGTCCTTGCGCAACGGATGCCCCTCGAATTCTTCGTAAAGCAAAATGCGTCGGAGGTCCGGGTGCGCCTCGAAACGAATACCGAACATGTCCCACACTTCGCGCTCGGCCCAATCGGCGGATCGCCACAGTGCGGTAACACTGGCGATCACCGGATCATCGCCCGGCACCACGACCTTCACCATCAGGCGCCGATTGTAGCGCAGAGAGGCGAGCTGGTAGACGACGTGGAAGACCCCCTGTCGCGCGCGGTGATCGACCGCGGTAACGTCGACCAGCATGTCGTAGGAGTGCTCGGCTTCCTCCCGCAGGTATCGCATCACCTCGGCCAGCGATTCACGGCGGACGATCAGGACAGGTCCGCTGGCGCAACGGTAACCGGAAGCCTCACTGCTAGGCACGGCCGCGCCGACCGCCTCGGCTATTTCCACTCGAGGGCTCCCTTGCGCCAGGCGAAGACAAAGCCGACCGCCAAGATACCGACGAACATCATCATCTCGAGAAAACCGAACAATCCGAGTTCCCGGAAGGTCACCGCCCAGGGGTACATGAACACCACCTCGACGTCGAAGACGATAAAGAGGATCGCGACCAGGTAAAATTTGATGGAAAAGCGAGCCCAGGCCGGTCCGGTCGCCGGATTGCCGCACTCGAAGCTTTCTTGCTTGATCGGAGGGTTTTGTGGGCGGGGTCCGAGGAGGCGATTGAGCGACACCATCACGCCCGCGACGATCGCCGTAAGTAAAAAGGTCAACCCTACAGGGACATATTCAGACATCGTCCAGGCCCGTTCGTCTGGGCGCAAACGGTTTTCTGCGCCACTGTTGCTTAGGCCCCCCCACGGAAAGCGTTCTTATTGCGATTGCGCCGCAACAAGTCAAAACGACGCGGGGCAGCAAACGCACGGAAACAAGGCGTAGGTTCGCTCGATTTTCTCTCGTTTGGCGGCGCCCGACGGCCTCTGCCACAATCATGCTCGTGAGCACTGCCACACTCGATGACGGCGACTGCAAACGGGTGGACGAGGCACTCGCGCGTTTGGCACAAGCGCGATGGCCCGGGGTGCGCGCGCTGGCGCTCTATCCCTTGGCCGGAGATGCCTCCTCGAGGCGGTATCTGCGCTGCATCTTGGAGCATCCGCGCGGCGCGCCGGTGCCGGCAAGCGCCGTATTCATGCTGATGGACGATGCCGCCCTCGCGTTGTCTTCCGAAGAACTCGGAGTCTTCGGCGACGCCGGGCCGGACGAACTGCCGTTCGTCAACGTCGCGCGATTCCTCGCCCCGATCTGCCCGGCAATCCCCGAAATCTACGACGTCGCGCCGGACCACCGCACCGTAGTCTTGGAAGACATCGGCGATCTCACCCTATGGTCGGCGGCACAAACGAGCGCTCGCGAATCGTGGTTCGAAGCGGCCTTGGACTTGCTGGCCGACATCCAGTCGCGAGCCGACGACGACGGCAGCGGCTGTTACGCGTTCACGCAATCGTTCGACGAGCGGTTGCTCGGTTGGGAACTCCAGCACTTCCTCGAGTACGGCGTGGTCGACCCCTCACCGGTGGCGCTCGATGCCTGCCGCAAGCAACTGGACTCGCTCGCGCGGCGTCTGGCCGCTCTTCCGCCGGTCTTCTGCCATCGCGACTATCACGCTTGGAACCTCCACGTGCAGGGCAAGCGCTTACGCCTGCTCGACTTCCAAGACGCATTACTAGGACCCGCGCTCTACGACGTCGCTTCCCTACTCACGGACCGCTCGACGCCGTCTCTGCTCGACGAAGCCGCCGAACACCGGCTGCTGGAGTACTATTTGGAGCGTTCCGGAATCGGCCGACGGCTCGGGGAACCGAGCGCCCGCGAAGCCTACCGCGACTGCGTGCTGCACCGCGCGCTCAAGGTCATCGGACGTTTTCACTACCTCGCCGAAGCAAAGAACAAGCCCGCGTACCTGGCATACCTCCCCGACGTGACCGCTACCGCCCGCCGCATCATCCAGCATTGCAACGACGGCGACGCGATCGCCGAAATCCTCGAGCGTAGTTTAAAGGCATCGCCGGCCGCTGAGGATTCGGCGTGAGCCGCACGCGCGCGATGATCCTCGCCGCCGGCCTCGGGACCCGCTTGCGGCCTCTGACCGACCGCCGGCCCAAGGCTCTGCTGCCGGTAGGCGGCAAGCCGTTGATCGATTACGCCGTCGAAATTCTGG
>CAZJCO010000062.1:0-11362 GCA_964544375.1 uncultured Myxococcales bacterium | reverse complement strand
ATTGTCCGCTCCGACGACCGCTCCGAAGCCGTGGAGGCCCTTGGCGGTGGCGGTGGGGCTTTGCGGATAACCGGCCCCGTCGCAGGCAGGGGCCACCGCTCGTCCGCCGGCCGCTTCGATCCGCGCCGCCGAGTCGGCGGCCGCCTGCTGGTCTAGGTCGAACACGGCAATGGCCGCACCGCCGCGCGCAAAACGCTCGGCAGTCGCGCGACCGATGCCCGCGCCGGCGCCAGTGACCACCACGACTTTCCCGGCAAATGCATTGTCCACCACTGCACTCCTTCCTAATACTCTTCGAACGCCTCGCGGCCGCCACTCAGACGGATTCCCAATCCTCCATCTCTCGCAGGTACAGCTCGATTTCCGACCAATGATAGCGCCGACCGCGGTCGAGGCCCTCACAGAGACTACGAGCTTCGGCAGTCCAACCGCGCGGACCGAACATTTCCTTCCAAAAGGGAAACGTTCGACACTGCGCGGGTCGCACGGAATAGACGCGGCAACGGCCGAGGCGCTCGTCTAGAAACGGACAGGTGCGCTTATCGAAGATGATTTGGCGCCAGCCGTACACGTCGACAAAGGTATAGCGGCGCATGAAGCTGCGGCGAGACAGTTGAAAATATTCGGCCAAAGCCGTCACTTCGTGGTCGCTGACGTAGACATGCGCGTACTTGCCCCGGCGCGTGCAGCACTCGCCGCACTGGGTACACTCGAAGCGTAAACCGCTTAGTTTTCGGGGCCTTGCCACGATTCGTCGAGCCGGCCGGCGCGCGCCAGCAAAAAAGACTGGAATACCCGCACGCCCGCAACCGTCAGACTAGCACGGACACAGTGACTCGGCCCACGGCCGCACCGATCTCCGTGAAAGGAGCAGACCATGAAGACCACGATCAGAAGCACCGTTGCCGCCGGAGCGATCGCAAGCGCCGCATTGCTAGGATTCATGGCCACCCCGGCCGACGCCGATTCGCACGGCGCTTCTGTGCGTCGGTCTCCGGCGCCTGCCGGCTTCGCCTGGCGCGTCCACGACGATCACCGTTCGCGCGATTATCGATCCGGCCACGATCGCCGTCACTACGGCCACGACGATCACCGCGACTGGGACCGGAGTGACAGCGACAGCGATCGCGGCCGCTACCGGGATCCCTATGCACGACACGACGACGGCTACCGCGACCGGGCCTTGCGCAACTACCTCTACGATCTCTATGCCCGCTTCGGCCTAGGCCGCCACGGCTACGGTTACGGTTACGACCGCCACGCGCGTGGGTATTATTGCAATCTCTGCCGCTATCGTTTCGGACGAATCGACAGCTTCTACGACCACATTCACCGCCATCACCATCTTTCCTACGACCGTATCGCTTCGCACGTTCGCTGGTCGCCGCTCAACCTGCTGTTCTTCTTCAGTTTCGATTGAGCCGCACCGCACCCTCCATCGGCACGAAGCTGACGGCGAGCTTGCGCTGCTTGCTGACGCGCCCCGCGTCGTCCTTGCTCAGCAGCCACAGATGCTGAGCGGGGCCGGCCGGGTCGTCGAGTGGAACAACCAAACGACCCGCGGGAGCTAACTGCTCGATCACGCCTTCGGGCAAGGCGGGAGCCGCCGCCGTAATCAAAATACGCTCGAAGGGAGCCTCTTCCGGCCAGCCCGCGCTGCCGTCACCGCAGCGCAGGCGCAAATGTTGGTAGCCGAGAGCCGTCAGCAGCTCGCGCGCCTCGTCGGCAAGCTTCGGCAGAATCTCGATCGAGTAGACCTCGGCTGCCAACTCGGCCAAGACGGCGCACTGATAGCCGCTGCCGGTGCCGATTTCGAGCACGCGATCGCCGGCGCGCAGCTCGAGCAGTTCGGTCATGTAGGCAACGACGTAGGGCTGCGAAATCGACTGCCCCGAACCGATTGGCAGGGCTTCGTCGAGATAGGCCTCGCCTCGAAGCGCGCGCGGCACGAACCGCTCGCGCGGCACGCGCGCGATGGCGTCGAGTACGCGTTGGCTTGCGATTCCCTGCCCTCGCAGCTTGGCTAGTAAGGCCTCGCGCCCGGCGCTCACGGAATCTCAAGAGCCGCCGGCGACCGGGCGCGATCCCACCAGCGCGCCGACCGCTTCCGCGATGCCGTCGACGCTCAGATGGAACATCGGAAACAGCTTGCGGATCGCGCGGGCGGTATAGGCGTGATCCCACAGCTTGGGTTCGTCCGGGTTGAGCCAGGCGACCCGTTCGAAGTGGTGCACGAGCCGCTGCAGCCACGCGATCCCCGGCGTTTCGGTTACCAGGCGGGGATCGATGCAGCCGTAAGGCTCGAGCAGCTCGGCCGGGTGCATCGCCGCATCCCCGACGATCAGGAGCTTCCAGCGTTCGTCGAGCCGCCGCAGGATGTCTGCGGTCGGCACGGCCTGAGAAGCGCGCATCCCCGCACCGGTAAAGAGCACATCGTAAACGCAATTGTGAAAGTAGTAGGGCCGGAACTCACGCAGACCGTGCTCTTCGTGAAGCGCGGTCAACAAACGGCTGACCGGACGAAAATACGGGTCCATCGTGCCACCGACGTCCATCAGAAGAAGCAAGCGCAGATTATTCCGACGCGGAGCGCGAAACACCAACTCGATCTCTCCGGCATTGCGGCAGGTTTCGTCGATCGTCTCGTCGAGATCGAGATCGCTGAGCGGACCGACGCGCGTGAGTTGTCGTAGCCGCCTCAGCGCTCCGCGAATCCGGCGCACATCGAGCGTAATGTCCGTACGGTAATCCTCAAAATGGCGTTCCTCGGCGACCTTCATGGCCGAGCGGTTGCGACCCGGGCCACCGACGCGGATGCCGGTCGGGTGCGTGCCTCCGTGTCCGTAGGGGGAACGGCCGCCGGTGCCGACCCAACGGCCGCCGCCGTCGTGTCGTTCCGTCTGTTCGGCCAGCGTCTCGAAAAAGCGTCGCATCAGCTCGTCGCCCGACAGTCGCTGGAGTTCGGCGAGTTGCTCCGGCGTCAACCCGGGAAACTGTTTGGGGTCGCGCAGCCACTCGAGGACTTCGTCCTCGATATCGAGCGAACCCTCCACCCCTCGGAAGACGCGCGCAAACACTCGGTCGTAAGCGTCATAGAAGGCTTCGCTCTTGACCAGGCAAGCGCGCGCCAGATGATAGAAACGCATCGGGCTCGAGCCGTGCAAGCCTTTGTCGAGCGCTTCCATCAGGGTCATCCATTCCTGGATGCCAAGCGGCACGCCTTCGTTGCGCAAGCCGTAGAAGAGATCGAGGAACACCCAACGTCTCCCGCCGGCGCGGCCTATTGGTTGTAGCGCGGCCCGAGGTCGCTCCAGTTGCTCGGATACTCGCCACTGCGACGTTCGTAGCTCTCAAAGGCTTCGGTATCCTGCTCGTTCTTGAGCAGCGCACCGAGAAAAGGGATGTGCGACTCGATTTGGTCGACCGAAATCCCCGCCCGCAGGAGAACGGCGATCCAATCGATCAGCTCCGAAGTCGAGGGCTTCTTGCGCAGTTCGTTCTGCTCGCGCAGCCAGTAGAACTTGATCAGCACCTGATCGAGCAGACGCGCGTCGAGATTCGGGTGATGCACGTCGACGATCTGCTTCATCAGGGCGACATCCGGAAAGTCGATGAAGTGGAAGATGCAACGGCGCAGAAACGCGTCGGGAAGCTCCTTCTCGTTGTTCGAGGTGATGATCACCAGCGGCCTCTGGGTGGCCACGATCTCGTCGCTGGTCTCCATGATCGTAAAACGCATCTCGTCGAGTTCCCGAAGCAAATCGTTGGGGAACTCGATATCGGCCTTGTCCACTTCGTCGATCAACAGGACGTGCCGTTTCTCGGCCGCGAACACGCGTCCGAGGGGACCTAGGCGAATGTAACGGCGAATATCTCCGACGTCACCGCCACCGAAACGGCTGTCGTTCAGCCGCTGCACGGTATCGTAGACGTACAGTCCCTCGCTCGCCTTCGACGTCGACTTGATGTGCCAAGACTCCATCGGCAGCGCGAGCGCTTCGGCGACGTGGGTTGCCAGCAAGGTCTTGCCGGTTCCCGGCTCGCCTTTGATGAGCAACGGGCGCTCGAGAGCCGCCGCGCAGTTGACCGCGTCGATCAGCGGCTCCGAAGCAATGTAGCGGTCGGTTCCGGTAAACCGGTAGAATCCATTGTCGTCCATGAACGCTTCCTCCCTCGCTAGAACCCTGCAGGCTACGGCAGCACCGATTCTACGGCAAATTCCGCACCCGTCGCAGCCTGCGGCTGGGCCCAGCCGGGGCAATTGGCTCACCTACGGCAACGGTTCATCAATAAGGAGCAGAAAGCGACGCAACCACGGCTTCGAGAGGAGAACAACAGGATGTCCGACGACAGCGCAATCGCAGTCCGACGCGAGGGAACCATCGCGATCGTCACGCTGGCGCGCCCCGAGGCACGTAACCGCCTCAGCAAAGCGATGCTCGATCGACTGGTCGAGGTGTTCGGCCGGCTACGCGACGACGAGGAGCTACGCGTCGTCGTACTCGATGCCGCGGGAACCGACTTTTCCGCGGGCGTAGATTTGCGCGACCCGGAGTTGACGGCGCTCGCCTCGGCGCCGATTCCCGAGCGCAAGCGCGCCCTGCAATCGGGCCCGCGCGTGGTCGCGGCAATTCAAGCGCTGCCTCAGATCACGATCTGCGCTGCCCAGGGCTACTGTTTGGGCGGCGCCGTGTGTTTGTTGCTGGCCTGCGACCTGCGGGTCGCCGCCGGCGATTTGCGTTTGGGAACGCCGGAAATCTTGCGAGGAATGAATATGAGCTGGCGTAGCGTTCCGCTTCTGGTGGCTCAAATCGGACCGGCGCGCGCCAAGGAATTGCTGCTTACCGGCGGGATGATCGACGCCGGCACCGCACAGGCTTGGGGATTGGTCAATCGCGTGGTCGAGGGCACGGCGGAAGATGCCCGCCTCGCGGCCCGCAACTGGGCCGAGGAACTCGTCGGTACGGTGCCGCCGGCAGCGGCCTGGATGATCAAAGACACGGTCAACGCGATTGCCAACGCGCATACGCCAATGGTCCACATGGACACGGACCAGTTCATTCTCTCACAGATGACGGAAGACTTTCAGGAAGCGGTGCGTGCCTTTCTCGAGAAACGCGAGCCCAAGTTCCGCGGGCGTTAACCGCTAACGTCTGCCGCGGCGTCGGCAACGGCCACCGTCGCTTCCTCGCTTGCGCTTGCCTCGCCGGCAGCGGCTTGCGCAGTGCAGCACTTTGCGACCGTGGCCAATAGCGTATCCACCGGCCCCGAGGCGCTGCCGACCAGGCTCGAAGAAGCGAAATAGACGGCCTCGAACTGCTCGGGCTGCGCGCTGGTAAGAAGCAGCACCGCGAGTCGCTCGGTCGCCGGATCGCCGCGCAACTGACGGAGCATCTCTTTACCCGCTTCGGCGTTACGCCCCGGCCCCAAGATTACCAGGCCCGGCTGAAAGCGGCGGGCGAACTCGACCCCGGTCCGAACGTCGAAAGCCTGGATGACCGAGTACCCGCTGCGAGCAAGCCGGGTCTTGATCATCGCACTCTCGGCGATGTCTTCGTCGATTACCAACACTTCGTGGTCGCTGTCGCCGATCAGCTTGCGCACAGCTTCGATTAGTTCGCCTTCCTCGATCGGCTTGCTGAGAACGGCGTTTGCACCGAGTTTGAGCGCGTGCTCGCTGTGCTCCCGGCCGGCCAGCACGGAGAGCAACAAGACCGGCACCTTTGCCAACGCCGCATCCGAGCGTAGCTGGCGCAGTACGTCCCATCCCGTCAGATCGGGCATCATTACGTCGAGCGTCACCAGGGACGGCTTTCGCTGCCGCGCAATCGCCAGTGCTTGCTCTCCGTCGGACGCTTCGATGACCTGGAATCCCTCGTCTTCCAGCAGATAGCGAAGAACCTGTCGGGTAGCGGGATCGTCGTCGACGATCAAAACACTTCGGCGCGCGTTGCCGACCGCTGGCTGCTCCGCGTTCGCCTGCTCGGGGGCCTCTGCTTGGCTCGGCGCAGCAATCGGAATCGTAAAACAGAAGACGCTTCCTTTTCCGAGCTCGCTATCGACCCAAATCCTTCCGCCGTGGTATTGGACGATCTCCTTGCAGATCGGAAGACCGAGGCCGGTCCCCTGCGGGCGGTCGGTAAGCACGTTGCCGATTTGCTTGAAACGATCAAAAATCTTTCCCTGGTCTTCCTCCGCAACCCCGATGCCCGAGTCCGAGACGCTGATCTGAACACGGTCTTCGCCCGTCACCTCCGCCTCGATTTCGATGCGACCTCCGGCGTCGGTAAACTTCAGCGCGTTACTCACGAGATTCGTCAATACCTGGACGATTCGGTCTCGGTCGATAAACACAGGCGGCAGGCTATCCGGAAGCGACGTCGTCAACTCGACTTGCTTCTCTTGGGCCTGGCCCCGCGCCACGGCAACGACGTGCTCGAGCATCTCGGTCGCGTCAACTTCCTTCACCGTCCAGTCGATCTTGCCTGCGTCCATCTTCGAAAGGTCGAGCAGATCGTTGATCAGTCGCGTTAGCCTCCGTCCCTCCTCGACGATGATCCCCGAGAACTTGGGCGTTACATGGGGTTTCGATTCCCCGTTCTTGAGCAAAATCTTGGCCGAAGAAATGATCGCCGCAAGCGGGGTACGAATCTCGTGAGAAACGGTACTGACGAAGTCCGACTTCATCTGCTCGAGTTCGTGCTCGCGGGTAACGTCGCGAACGATCGCAGTAAAGGCTTGCCGGCCGCCAACGTCCATCGAACTGACGGCGATGTTCATGGGAAAGCTGCTTCCGTCCTTGCGAATCCCCTCGACCTCAGTGCGCTCGTCCACCAAGTCGGCCAGTTCGACCACCGGCGTCCAGTCGGCGTCGTCGTCGAGCTGGACTTCCTTGATCCGCCG
Source organism: uncultured Myxococcales bacterium (assembly GCA_964544375.1). GTDB lineage: Bacteria > Desulfobacterota > Binatia > UBA1149 > SPBQ01 > CAZQYE01. The sequence goes on along the minus strand of CAZJCO010000062.1, from coordinate 4,459 downwards.
CAGCAGGCCGCCGACCCGCGTTCCGACGACTTCGTCCGCCGAGCAGTCGAACATCCGTTCGGCCGCGCTGTTGATGGTTTCGATGATTCCCGTATCACTCGTCGTAAGGATGCCATCGGCCGCGCTTTCGAGAATCGCCCTCGTACGCGCCTCGGAGCGCAGCAGTTCCGTTTCGACCGCCATCCGCTCGAGCTCGACCGAAGCGCGAGAGGCAAACACGCGCAGCAAGGAGACATCGCGCGCCGCTGCGGGAAGCGGCCCGTCGTGGAATGCCGCCAAGATTCCGACGTGATTCCCACTGCTGTCGGTCAACACGCTGCCGGCATAACTCTCGACGGCCCATTCCCGGGCCAGCGGGTCGTCAGGAAACGCCTGTCGCACCCCTTGCTCGAATACGCTGAGCCCCTCGTCGATGACCTTTGCGCACGGCGTCCCGTTGAGTTCGTAGGTCAGGCCGCGCTCGATCTCGCTGCCGTTCCACATGGCTTTGACCCGCGCACTGCGGCCATCTTCGTCCAACTCGGCGACCATGACCCAACGCATTCCGAGGGTGCGTGAGAGCGTCGTCGTCAACGCGTCGAAAAACTCGGAACCGGCGGTCGCCGACGTTCCCTCGACGATGGCGCGCAAGCGCGCCTCGCTTTCCTGCAGGCGTTCGCTGGCACGGCGCAGTTCAGCCGTGCGCAGGGAGACCTGCTGTTCGAGCTCATCACGATGCCCGGCAAGCCGTGAGTCGCGGTCCTCAATTTCGGCGAGCATCTCGTTGAAACGATCGATCAAGACGCCGACTTCATCGTTGCCAAACTTGGTCGCACGAATCTTGTAGTTCTTATCTTGCGAGATCGCGCGCGCGGTTTCCGACAGGTGGAGAATCGGCATGGAAACGATGCGCTGCAGCCGTGTTGAAAGGATGACGACAAACCCCAGCACGAGCACGACGACGACCGCTACCGTCTCCCCGTAACCGCGAATGCGCGCGTGCAAGTCGTCCAGCCCGGCCGCTAGGTAGACGTAGCCGAGAAGTTCTCCTTCGAGAACGATCGGCCGCCGGAGCAACAAATGATCCCCGACGAAAGCGTGGCTACGCTGTCCGAGCGCGCTGTCGGGTCCGGAACCCGTCTGGCCGGCACGCTGAAAAGCCGCGAACACTTTGCCTTCGGGCGAAAGCAGGTAGGCTTCGTGAATCCGAGTTTCGTTACGCAGCGCGCCGATCGTCTCGCGCGCGGCGTCGTAGTCGTTGAACATCAATGCCGCGCTGCTGTTGGCGGCAATGATTCCTGCCTGAGCGGCCAGCTCTTTGACCAGGCTTTGTTTGTACGAAGCAACGTCGCTGCCGACCATCGCGGCCGAACCGATCAGTAGGGCCAGACCACTGGTCGTCAGGATGACCAGCATCAACTTGCTACGAATCGAAATATCTCGCAGACGTTTCATCGTCGTAGGGCCTTCACCGCGTTACATGACGTGCGAGCTTGAGAAGCTGCGAACTGAGTTCCAAGCCGGCGTTGCTCGCGACTTTTTCATTGATATCGAAGCGTACACGTTTCTCGTCAAGGACCAGCCGAATCATGCCGCCGGCTTCGGCAAACGCTTTGCTTTCGCCTACCGTGAGTACCGGCTGCGCCGAAGCGTCTCGCAAATGCCGTACCACTTTGCCGTTCTCGGTCTCGCCGATGAACAGCAGGTGGCAGCGGCCGAGACTTTCCAAGTCCGGGCCGCGTTTCACAACGATCGAGCGCCCGCCTACCTGGCGGCTGCTGAGCATCCCCTCGAGACTCTCGCCGAACGGATCTGTACGGACGATGCAAAATACGAACGGCGAATCCTCGGCGGCGAACGCCTCGTTCGGCCACCGGGTAAACTTGGCGAAGTTGTACAGAAACGCGGCTTTTACCTTGCGCTCGAGGGCCACCGACGAGGCCGCGGCCACGGGCTGGGGCAACGCCGAAACAACGACCGTCAAGAGAAAGACAAGAGTGAGAATTCGCCTGCTCATTGCTCCTAGCGCTTTTTTTTCCCCGATCTACACACTACCGGCCGCGTCAGCGCCGCCAGACGAGCTTGCCGTAGAAGCCTCGCTGAACCGCACCGGGCGAAATCTGGAAGAACTCGGAAGGACCAAACTCGACGTGCTTGTCTTCGAGTAGATTCTGGCCCACGAGCGAAAGTTCGAGGTCTTCGCGCGGCTTCCAGCCGAGCCGGAGATCCATCGTGCCGTAGTCATTCACGCCGATGCTGGGAAGCTCGTCGACCCAACGGAAGTTGGCGTCCAGTTCCAGGTCGTAAGGTAGGTCGGCGTGGGATCGCAGGTAGAACTGATGGCTGGGGCTGGCGCCGTCGGCGCCGAGCCCGAGGGTGCCAGCGGGCGCCGAGGCCGGCAGATCCAGGTTGATCTCGAAATAGCTGTATCCGCCCCGCAGTCGCCAGCCATCGAGCGGCCACCAATCGGCGAACAGCTCGGCGCCATAGGTCTCGCCTTCCATCATGTTGCCGGCATCGGCCGCAACCACGAGGTGCGGCGGCAGCGGATCCGTCTCGGGGAAGGGCAGCGCGGCCCGCGGCGCGACCGTACGCAGGTCGTTGTAGCTGTTGTAAAACGCGGTGACGTCAAACGAGACCGTGTCGCTCGGCTGCACCCGGTATCCCAGCTCGTAGGCCAGGAGTTTCTCCGAGTCGAAGCCGTGACTGCCGAACAAGGCGACGACGGCAGGCGGCGTCCCCGGCCCGAGCGTACCGGGCGGGAGGATCTGGCTGTTGATGCGAACATCGTCTTCTGCACGGCTCGGCGTCCGCACGGCGCGCGACACCGCGCCCCACAAGGACTGTCGTTCGGCAATCTTGAACAAGAAGCGGACGTTCGGCTGAAACTCGAAGCCGGTGAAGTCGTTGTGCTCGAGCTTGGCGCCGGCGGTCAAGCGCAGGCGCTCGTCGAACAGGGAAACTTCGTCTTGGACGAATCCGCTGACGACGTGGACGTCGCGCCTCTGGGGACTGAAGACGAAGTTGAAAGAATTCCGAATCTGATCGCCCGACACACGATAGCCCAACCCCCACACGATCTCGTGGACGTCGGCCAGGCGTAGGCGGTGTTGGAGGTCTAGATCGACCGTGTCGCGCGCCTCATGGATTGAGATGTCTTGGCGCTCGGTGCGGTCGTAGTAGCCCTGAAGCGTGATCTCCGAGCCCCCGGCGAAGCTGTGGCGATAGTGGGCCAGCAGATTTCCGCCGGCGGCATCCGTCGGATCCTTGACCGTCTCGCTAAAACCGGGTGCGCTGAAGGAAGGGCGCGTCACCAAGGAATCGTTGTTGGCGTTGTAGAGGTCTCCTTGAAACGTCCAGTTGTCTTGCTCGCCCGGCGTCCAATCGATGCGAAAACCGCCGCGCCACTGATTCCAGGCATCGTCGGCCGCGCCTCCCGGGGGATTCCCGGAGCCGTCCCGATTGACGCCTTTCGCGTAAAAGCGGCCGTAGCTGTTCTCGCCTAGCTTTGTCCCCCAGCGCAGGCCGCCGAAGCCCTTGTCTTCCGTACCGCCACCGCCGACCGCCAGGGCGCCCTGCGTCTCCTCGGCATTCTTCGTGATGATGTTGATCACGCCGTTGACGGCGTTGGCCCCCCACAGGGTACCGCCCGGCCCGCGCACGACCTCGATACGATCGATGTCTTCGAGCAGCGTGTCCTGCACGTCCCAGTAAACGCCGGCAAACAGCGGTGTGTAGACGCTGCGACCGTCGATCATCACCAAGAGCTTGTTGGCAAAGAAGTCGTTGAAGCCGCGGATCGTCACCGCCCAAGAACTCGAGTCGATGTGCGCGACTTCCACTCCGGGGATCATCCGTAACAGCTCGGCGATCGAAGTAGCTCCCGAGCGCCGAATGTCTTCGCTCGTCAAGACGTAGACCGCGGCCGCCGAATCCGAGATCTTCTGCTTCTTCTTGGCTGCCGAATAGACCTCGATGTCCATCAGTTCTTCTAGGCTCAGTTCGGTCAGGTCGGTGCCAAAACCGTCGTCGGAGCCGTCTCGCGCCGCGGCCGTACCAGCGACCAACGCGAGCAGGCCGAGCATCGCAAGCGCTGCCGCCGCTTTCTTCAATACGTTGTTCATTTCCGTTCCTCCCCGCCCATCAACAAAAGCCACCGGCGATGCGGAAACTGGCCAAAAAACTGGATCGTGACGGAGCCAACCACTTCCGCAGCAACCACCACCGCTCGCTCCCGAAGGCATAATGCGGCGCGTCCAACCCGGCGGATTGTCGGGTGGTGCTGAGTTCAGAGTAGCACGACGCCCGGCGCCGCCGCGGCGAAAACGTATGCGGGTTGTTTTGCTGCTTGAGCGAACGGCTGGTTTGAGAGAAGCGATGGGAGGCTCGCCGGCGGGGACCGGGCGGCGAGCCTCCCCAGCCGAGCCCGTCCGCGGCAGGGGAAAGGGGGGGGGACCAAGCCCTCCTCGCCGCCGCCAAG
>CAZJCO010000061.1:5500-11406 GCA_964544375.1 uncultured Myxococcales bacterium | reverse complement strand
GCAAACAAGTAGAACTTGCCGATGAAGCCGGCCAGCGGCGGAATGCCGGCAAGGGAGAGAAGAAAGATCGCCATCGCCGCGGCAGGCAGCGCCCCGCCGCGCCAGGCAAGTCCGCGCAATCCCTCGATGTCCTCGCGTCCGCTGTCGTTCACTACAACTAAAAGGACCGCAAACGCACCGAGATTCATCAGGTAGTACACCGCGACGTAGAACAGCATGGCGATCAGGCCGTTGTTGGTCAGCGCGACGAAACCCATCAGCATGTAGCCGGCATGGGCGATCGAAGAATAGGCGAGCAGTCGTTTGACGTTGGTCTGCCGGAGGGCGGCCAGGTTGCCCAGCGTCATCGTCACCATCGAGGCGACGACCATCAAGGCGGGCCAATCGACGTCGGCCAGGGCGATCCATGAGCCCTCATCGCCAAAGCTCGAAATCCCCGGGTAAAAAAAGCGGATCAACATCGCCATGCCGGCCGCCTTGGAACCGACCGCGAGAAACGCCGTAATCGGCAGCGGCGCTCCTTCGTAGACGTCGGGCGCCCACATGTGCATCGGCACCATCGCGATCTTGTAGCCGATGCCGGCGAGCACCAAGACAATCGCGACGAAGGCCGCCGGCCCCGCTCCCTCGAGAGCGGCCAGACGCTCGCCGATCACGGCGTAGTCGAGCGATCCGGTGAGCCCGTAGAGCAGGCTCATGCCGTAGACCATGACACCCGAGGCCACGCCACCGTAGATCAGGTACTTGAGCGCCGCTTCGCTCGAGCGGCGGCTGCCCTTGAGAAAACCGGTGAGAATGTAGGAAGTCTGGCTGACGAACTCGAGAGCCAAGTAGGTCACTAGCAGGTTCGTCGCCCCCGCCATCGTGAACATGCCGAGCGTCGACGACAGCAGCACCACGTAGTACTCGCCGGGATGCTGGCCTTCTAGTTCTCTGCTACCGAGCGACATCCAGATGGCAGCGAAAGCCGCCAGGCCGAGCAGGACCTTGAAGAAGACGGCAAAGGAATCGAGCGCCAACATGCGATCGAACAAGCCGCCGTACGGCCCGCCGGATTGCATCGAGGCGGCCAGGCAGGCGCCTGCCGCGATCAACAAGGCGAGTTCACCAAGCAAACGCTTGCGGCGAACCACGAGTTCGAGCATCAGCAGGCCGACGACCCCGACCGCCAGCAACAGCTCGGGCGCTGCGTAGGGAAGACTCTGAACGCTGCTCAAATCCAGTCGCATCGGCTCAGGGGATCATCGCGACGGCCGGCTGGGCCGCGGCCGAGACGAGCTGGTTGATCGAGGCCAAGGTGGGGCTTATCAGATCGAGCACCGCGTGGGGGTAGACGCCCAAGACGATGACGATGACGGCCAGCGGAGCCAGCGTAACGATCTCGCGCAGATTGACGTCGGGCATCGATGCGTACTTTTCGTTCACCGGGCCGAGCCACACGCGCTGAAGCATCCACAGCATGTAGCCGGCGGTCAGCACGACCGCGCTGGCGGCAATTACCGTGAGCAGGTGGTTGTACTGCCAGGCCCCGATCAGGACGAGCACCTCGGAGATGAAGGCCGACAGGCCCGGAAGACCCATCGCCGCAAAGAAAGCAATCGTCATCAAGCCGGTGTAGACCGGCATCACCGAGGCCAGACCGCCGAAGCCATCGATCTCGCGGTGGTGCGCGCGGTCGTAGACCACCCCGACCAGGAGGAAGAGCATGGCGGTCACGGTGCCGTGGTTGAACATCTGCAAGACCGCGCCGTTGATGCCCTGGGTCGTAAGCGTCGCCATGCCGAGCATGACGTAGCCCATGTGCGAGATGCTCGAGTAGGCAACCAGCTTTTTCATGTCCGCCTGGGCCATCGCACACAGGGCGCCGTAGACGATGTTCAGGGTGCCGAGCGCGGCCAGCGCCCAGAAGGCCATTTCGGCTGTCGCCCAGGGCAGAATCGGGTAGCAGATGCGCAAGATCCCGTAGGTCCCCATCTTCAGCAGAACGCCGGCCAGAATCACCGAAATCGCCGTCGGCGCCTCGACGTGAGCGTCGGGCAACCAGGTATGGAACGGGAACGCTGGAATCTTGATGGCGAACCCGATGAACAGCGCGATCCACACCCAGGCCTGGAAGTTGCGCGCGTAGCCTCCCGAACGCTCGGCCAGCACCATCATGTCGAAGGTGTGCGGCTCGGCGTAAAAGTAGAGCCCGAGCATCGCGATCAGCATCAATACGGAACCGACCAGGGTGTAGAGGAAGAACTTGATCGCTGCGTATTCCCGGCGCGGGCCGCCCCAGATGCCGATGAGGAAGTACATCGGCAGCAGCATCACTTCCCAGAAAATATAGAAAAGGAAGAAGTCGAGCGCGCAGAACACTCCCATCATCGCGCCATCGAGCAGTAGAAACAGGGCATGGTAGCCCTTGACGCCTTCTTCGATGTTCCACGAGGCGAGCAGGCAGATAGGACAGAGCAGCGCGGTCAGCAGGATCATCGTGATCGATAGCCCGTCGGCGCCCATGATGTACTGGATGTTGTACGCGGGGATCCACGCCGCTCGTTCGACGAACTGAATCCCGGCGGTCGAGCGGTCGAAGGCGGCGAACAGTTTGACCGCCATCAGCAGCGGCGGAATGGTCACGGCGAGCGAGAGGACGCGAATCGCCGTATGCGCCCGGCGTGGGAGCGCGAGCACGATGACCATCCCGGCGATCGGGATGAAGGTCATGTAGGTCAGGATGTGATCCATTGCCAAAGGTTCTCCTCTACCAAGCGCGCGCGAACAACACCGCCGTAACCACGACGACGATCGTGTAGAGATAGGCGTTGATCGTTCCCGTCTGCAGACGCCGCGCGAGTCCACCGGCGCGGTGGAAGATCTCGGCCGTCAGATTGACCAGCCCGTCGACGATGCCGAGGTCGAATCGCCCGTTGATCAGCGCGCCGATGCGCACGATGCTCGCCGCGCCGTTGACGATGCCGTCGACGACAACGCGATCCCACCATCCGCAGGCGCGCGAGAGCGCGAGCGTGCCGCGCAAGAAAGTTCCGTAGTAGATCTCGTCGACCCAGTACTTGTTGTAGATCAGCCAGTAGGCCCAACCGCCGGCGCTCGCGGCAAACGTATCGGCGCTGAGCGAACGGCGCTGGTAGATAAGGTAGGCGAGCCAAATGCCGAAAGCCGCCAGCGCCACCGACAGCAGCATCATGGTCCATTCGAGCCCGGCGGCGTGGCCGTGTTCGGCAGCGGCTTGGGCTACGTGGGCCGTGGCGTGGTTTGCCGCGACAATTCGTGCGGCCGGCTCGAACACCGGCTCCAACCACCGCTCGAAACGATTCGTTCCGCCGAGCAACGCCGGCAATCCCAGATAGCCGGAAGCCAACGCACCGGCCGCGAGGACGACGAGCGGCCAGGTCATCCAACCCGACGATTCCTGCAGGTGCTCACGCACGTGCGGATCGACGCGCGAGGCGCCAAAGAACGTCATAAAGACCTGCCGGAACATATAGAAGGCCGTCAGTGCCGCTCCAAGCGCTCCCACCGCCCACAAGATCGGATCGTATTGGAAGGCCTTCCACAGGATTTCGTCCTTCGAAAAGAAGCCGGCGGTACCCGGCACACCGGCAATTGCCAGCGTCGCGATCAAGAATGTCCAGAAGGTCCGCGGCATCTCGCGTCGCAGGCCGCCCATCTTGCGCATGTCCTGTTCGTGGTGCAGCGCGTGAATGATGCTGCCCGAACCGAGGAAGAGGCAGGCCTTGAAGAACGCGTGCGTCATCAGGTGGAAGATCCCGGCCGCGTAGGCGCCCACTCCCATCGCGAGGAACATGTAGCCCAGCTGACTCACGGTCGAATAGGCAAGAACCTTTTTGATGTCGTTTTGCGCCAGTCCGATGCTGGCCGCGAACAGCGCGGTCGCCGCTCCGACGACCGCGACAACTTCGCCGGCCAGCGGCGCCATCGCGTAGAGGAAGCTCAGTCGGCCGATCATGTAGACGCCGGCCGTCACCATCGTCGCCGCGTGAATCAATGCCGAAACCGGCGTGGGTCCTGCCATCGCGTCGGGTAACCAGACGAACAATGGGATCTGCGCCGACTTACCGGTTGCGCCGACGAAGAGCAGCAGCGCAACCAGCGTCGCGACCGGTAAGCCCCACAGACTCGCACCGGCCAATTCCGGCGCGCGCTCGACCAGTTCGCGGAAGACCAGCGTGGCGTTGCCCGAAGCGTCCAGGGTCCAGAACAGCAGGAACACGCCGAGAACGAAGCCAAAGTCGCCGATGCGGTTGACGATGAAGGCCTTGTTGCCGGCGCTGGCGTTGGCGTGGTCGTGGTACCAAAAGCCGATCAAGGCCCAGGAACAAAGGCCCACGCCTTCCCAGCCGACGAACATCAGCAGCAGGTTGTCGCCCAGCACCAGCGTCAGCATTGCGAACATGAACAAGTTGAGCAGCGCAAAGTAGCGCCACAGCGAGGGCTCTTCGTCCATGTAGCCGACCGAGTAGATGTGGATCAGGCTGCCGATGCCGCTGACCACCAGCGCCATGACGGCCGAGAGCGGGTCGAACTGGAAGGCGATGTCGACTTGCAGTGAACCGACGTGCAGCCAGGGCAGCACGCTGTCGACGAGCAGGCGCTCGTGCGGCGCCATCGCCGCGAGTAAGCGGAAGCCCTGTAGCGAGATCAGGAAGCTGGTCACCGGAAGCGCGATTGCGATCGCCGCTACCGGGCCGCGGCCGAGGCGTTTCTGGATGGTGGCGCCGAACAGGAAGTTCGTGATGGCTCCCAGCAGAGGCAGCAAGGGCACCCAGCGAAGCCAGGACCAAGCCTGCAGCAGCGCGTCTCCTTGGTGTTCCAGGCCCCCCATCGCTCCCTTAGCCCCTCAAGTCCGTCATCGCGGCAACGTCGATCGAGCGGTAGCGCCGGTAAATTCCGAGTACGATCGCCAGGCCGATCGCCGCTTCGGCGGCCGCCAGCATGATGACGAAGACGGCCAACACCTGACCGTCCGGATTGCCGGCGCCGTATTTCGAAAACGCAATCGCGTTGACGTTGGCCGAGTTCAAGATCAATTCGATACCCATCAGTACGCCGATCGCGTTGCGCCGCGTCAGCACGCAAAACATGCCGGCCGAGAACAGGCCCGCGCCGACGACCAGGAAGTGATTCAGGCCGATCATTCGCCCGCAGCCTCGGCGACTTCTTTGCGCGACAACACGACCGCGCCGACCAACACCGCAAGCAACACCAACGATGCCAGCTCGAACGGAAACAGGTAACGGCTGAGTAGCAGGTTGCCGATCGCCTCGGTCGACATCACGGCGGCGCCTTGCGCTTCGTGATGCCACGGCGCACGGAGCAGGGTTGCCGTCAGCACGCTGAACGTGCCGGCAACGATGATCAACGCGATCGGTGCGGCAACGCTTCGGTTCGACACGCGCATGTCGGCGATATGGTGCGTCAGCATGACCGCAAACAGCGTGAGTACGAGCACTCCGCCGACGTAGATCAGAACCTGCACACCGGCGACGAAGTCTGCATTGAGCAAGACGTAGAGGCCGGCAACACCGAGGAAGGAGGCCATCAGCGATAGCGCCGAGTAGACGATGTTGCGCGACAGCGCGACGCCCGCGGCACCGGCCAGGGCAAGGCCGGCGAGCAGATAAAAGGCGGCCACGGACAGCGACGGTTCGTTCACTTGGCCTCCTCCTCATCGCCGCCGCTTGCGGCTTTGTCGGCCGGCTCGGCCTTGTCGGCGGGCTTGGCCTTGTCGGCGGGCTTGCCCTTGTCGGCGGGCTGGCCCTTGTCGGCCGGCTTGGTCTTCGGCGGCGCCGCCGGTTGGGCGAACTCGCCGACGTAGCGCAGACCACGCTCGAGTACCGGCAGGATCGCCGGATCGTCTTCGCCGGATTTCTTCGGCT
>CAZJCO010000061.1:0-5400 GCA_964544375.1 uncultured Myxococcales bacterium | reverse complement strand
CCACGCTCGAGTACCGGCAGGATCGCCGGATCGTCTTCGCCGGATTTCTTCGGCTTGTAGGCGGTCACCGGCTGCGGACCGACGTAATCGCGCACCAGGCTCTCGAGCGAGTAATCGGCCCCTTCGAACTCACGCGTGTGGTGGATCGATCCGGTCGGGCAAGGCTCCGAACACAAGCCGCAGTACATGCACTTGGCAAGATCGATGTAAAAGTGATCGAGCAGGATCGACTTGGTTTCCTTGTCCTTGGTCGCGAGGATCGAGATGCATTCGATCGGACAGGCGCGCTCGCAGGCCAGACAGCCGGTACAGATTTCCAGGTCGACGTCGAGCAGGCCGCGATAGCGGTAGGGCAAGGTGTTTTGCACCGGCATTGGAATCCGGTCGGGGTACTGCACCGTGTAGGGCGCACGGAAGAAGTGTGAAAAGGTTACCGACAGACCTTCGAAACAAGTCGAGAGCGCGCTGACGATGTTGCCCACGTAGCTGCTCACGGCTCGCCCCTACACCACCCTTTCCACCGGACTGACGGCCCGACGTAAGTGGTATCGCACGCGACGGAAGAACTGCGCGATCACTAGCAGGACGAGCGCTACCATCGCGTAACGCACCGGCGTCGATCCCTCTGGTGCAGCGACCATGAAGGCGGCCGTGCCAAGCACGCAGATGAGTCCGATCGGGACCATGTACTTCCAACACACCGCCATCAGCTGGTCGACACGAACGCGCGGCAACGTCGCACGAATCCACATCGCGACGAATACCCAGAAATAGGCCTTGACGAAGAACGTCGCGAACTCGGCCGCGGTGAGCAGCGCCTTGTTCTCGGTGAAGTGTGGCACCTGCCAGCCGCCCATGTAGAGCGTCGCGACCAGTGCGCCGATGAGATAGAGGTTGCCCCACTCGGCGAGGAAGAACAGCAACGATCGCATGCCGCTGTACTCGGTGGCGAAGCCTGCTACCAGTTCGGACTCTGCTTCGGGAAGATCGAAGGGCGTGCGGTTGCCCTCGGCCAACGCGGCGATGAAGAACAACAAGAACGACGCCAGCGTGAACGGGCTGTGGAACATGTGCCAATCGACCGGCATCCAACCCTGCGCGCGGATGATGCCCTGCATCGACAGCGTGCCCGAGAGCAGCACGGCCGGGAAGATCGCCAGTCCGGCGGGGATCTCGTAGCTCACGATCTGCGTCGCCGAACGGATGCCGCCGAGCATCGACCACTTGTTGTTCGACGACCAGCCGGCCATCAGGATGCCGACGACCACCAGCGAGGTGACCGCGGTAATGTAGAGAATGCCGATGCCGAGGTCTGCGATGATCAGGCTGCCGGCAAAGGGAACGGCCACAAACGCGGCGACGAAACCGGTCACCGACACGTAGGGCGCAATGCGGAACAAGCGGGCGTCGACCGCGTCGGGAACGAGGTCCTCCTTGAGCAGGTTCTTGACGCCGTCGGCGAGCCACTGCAGGAAACCCTGCGGGCCGACGCGGTTCGGTCCGATGCGCGACTGGATGCGGCCCCAAACCCGCCGCTCGACCCAACTGTTGATACCGGCCACCGGCAGAATGAAGACGAACACCACGAGCGCGCCGAAGACCAGCATGCCGGCCAGATAGATCAGCTCGAGCTCGAGCCCGCTAGCCCCGCCGGCAAGACCGTCGACCAGTCCTTTCACGCCGCACTCCCCTGCAATTTCAACCACTTGGAAAAGGTGCTTATCCCTGTCAAGCGCATTAGCGGTCGACCTCGGGGGCGACGATGTCGAGGCTGGCGATGACGGCGACGAGGTCGGCGATCATCAGGCCCCGGCTGATTTCTTCGATGATCGACATGGCGGCGAACGAGCCGGTGCGGACGTGCACCCGGTAGGGAAGCGGCGTGCCATCGGAGACGACGTACCAGTTCATGTCGCCGCGCGCGGTCTCCAGCCGCACGTGGATCTCGCCCGGCTTGGGCCGGAACGTGCGCGGCACCTTGGCGATCACCGGACCGTCGGGCAACCCGGCAAGCGCCTGTCGGATGATCTTTGACGATTCCAAGATCTCCCAAATGCGGACCATGTAGCGGTCCCAACAGTCGCCCACCACACCACGCTCGCCGCGGCCGATCGGAATTTCGAAATCGAAGTCGGAGTAGACGCTGTAGGGGCGGTCTTTGCGAACGTCGTACTGCACGCCGCTGCCGCGTAGGTTGGGCCCGACCAGGTCGTAGGCAATCGCCTGCTCGGCCGAAACCGCCGCAACGCCGGCTAGCCGGTCGATGTAAATCTTGTTGTAGGAGAGCAGGTCGTTGAGTTCGTGGACGATCGGCTCGAGATGATCGAGGTAGGAGACGACCTTCTCCGGGTACCCGGGAGGAAGATCCCAGGCCACGCCGCCAATGCGCATGTAGTTGAAGGTCAACCGCGCGCCGCAGAGTTCTTCGAGCAGATCGTTGATCATTTCGCGCTCGCGAATCGCGTGGGTGAACGGCGTGACCGCGCCAATGTCCATGCCCATCGCACCGATCGCCAGCAGATGGCTGCAGATTCGGTTTAGTTCGGCCGCGATCACGCGGCAGTACTCGCCGCGGCGTGGGACCTCGATCCCGCCCAAGGCTTCGGCAGCCATCGCCCAACCTTGGTTGGCGGTCATCGCGGCAACGTAGTCGACGCGGTCGGTATACGGCATGAATCCGTGCCAGCCGACTTTTTCCGCGATCTTTTCGATCGAGCGGTGCAAATAGCCGACATCCGGCTTGGCAACCCGCATCACCTCGCCGTCGGCCGACACGACAAAGCGCAGCACGCCGTGGGTACTCGGGTGCTGCGGCCCCATGTTGAGCGTCATCTCTTCGGTCGCCAGTCCCCCCTCGGCGAACTCGATCTCTACGCTCACGCCGCTCAGCCCCTCTCCGGAATTTTCAGAATGCTCTCGCGCACGGTCGAGATACCGTGGTACTCGGGCTGCTCGACGTAATCTTTGCGCAAAGGATGACCGACCCAGTCGTCGGGAAGTAGGATACGCCGCAGATCGCTGTGCCCTTCGAACTCGACGCCCAGAAGATCGTAGACTTCGCGCTCGAGCCAGTTGGCCGCAGGCCACACGGGCTCGACCGTCTTTACCACCGGATGCTCGCGGCGCGCGTCGACTTTGAGCGTAAGTTCGTGCCGATGGCGGTAGGAAAAGAGATTGTAAACGACTTCGATCGCGTTCTTCTTGGGATGATCGACGCCGGAAAGGTTCGACAGGCAGTCGAAGGCCAGCGCCTCCTCCTCTGCGAGAAAACCAGCGACCCGATCGATGCGGTCCGCGTCGACCTCGATCCACGCCTCCAAACGACCGTCGGTCACCGGCCCGACGGCGGCGCCGAAACGTTGCTCAAGAAGACCCTGGATCGCCGTAATCTCCATCGACGTCAGGCCTGCGCGGTCCCGCCCTCGCGTACGAGCCACTTTTCTTTCATCATCTTTTCCTGCAGCAGCAGCAGGCCCTGCGTCAGCGCCTCGGGACGCGGCGGGCAACCGGGAACGTAAACGTCGACCGGAAGAATCTTGTCGACGCCATCGCACACCGAATAGGCGTACTGGAACAGCCCGCCGCAGTTCGAGCAACTTCCCATCGACAGAACGTACTTGGGATCGGGCATCTGCTCGTAGAGGAGCTTGGTGCGAATCGCCATCTTCAGCGTCAACGTACCGGCGATGATCATCAGGTCCGAAGTTCGCGGCGTGGCTCGCGGCGCCATGCCGAAACGGTCCAAGTCGGCTCGCGGACCGCCGGTGTGCATCATTTCGATGGCGCAACAGGCCAAGCCGAACAGCATGTACCAAAGCGAGGATTTTCGAGTCCAGTTCAGTAGTTCGTCGAGCTTGGTCGTCAGCACCATTTCGGGTGCGCTGTTAATCAACGACATCGGCGATCCTCCCTCGGACGGCAGCGCCGTCCGGCGGCTGAGGGCGGGGTTCCACCACCGTTTTGATCCACTGCAGGTCGCCCTTGCGCCAGACGTAGATCAGCCCGGCAACCAGGACGAGGACGAAGACCAACAGCTCGCCGAAGGCGAGCATTCCCTGGCCGCTGTCTACCCAGCGGCGAAAGACCGTGACGACCGGATAGACGAAGGCCACCTCGACGTCGAATACGAGGAAGATCAGCGCAACTAGATAAAAGCGAATATTGAAGTTGATCCAGGAATTGCCGGTGACGACCTCGCCGCATTCGTAGGTGGTCAGTTTGGTCCTTTCCGGATTCGACGGCCGCAGCAAGGCGCCGAGACCGAGCATTCCGGCGCAAAGCGCGATCGCGAGGCCGACAAAGACGAGGACGTTGGCGTAGTCGAACTGCATTTCGCTAGTGGCGTCCGCCGCCAGCCGGCCCGCGCGCTTCTATGGCAACCGCGCTCAAAAAAAGCACCGGCGATCGGATCCTGGTAACACCCGCCCTGAAGGATGTCAAACTTCAAAGTATAAGGAACGAGTTACGTTGTCTAGGCTTTGCTTAAGCAATGCTACTTCTTTGGCAGGGGTAGCACGTTTAGCTTGCCGGTCAGATCGTTGCGCGAAATATAGACGTCGGTGCCAAACACTTCGCGAATCGCCGGGTACGTGAGCACCTCTTCCGGCGGTCCGACCGCGTACAGTCCGCCGGGCTCCGGCGCCGATGCCGACGGGCCTCCAGCGTCGGCAGCCGAGAGCATCGCCACTCGGTCAAAGTATAGCGCAACCAGGTTCAAGTCGTGCAATACCGACACCACCGTCATACCGGCCTGCTGGCCGAGTTCACACAGCAGGTCGTAGAGCGAGGCCTGCTGTTTGATGTCGAGAAAGGCCACCGGCTCGTCGAGCAGCAGCAACTCGGGCTCCTGTGCCAAGGCCCGGGCGATGCAGACACGCTGGCGCTCGCCGCTCGATAGCGTGTCAAAATGGCGCTCCTCGAGGGACGCGACTCCGGTCGCCTCCATCGCGCGGCGGGCGACGTCGACATCATGCTCGCTTTCCAATCGAAAACCGTCGACGTGCGGTGCGCGGCCCATCAAGACCACTTCGAGCACGGTGTAGGGAAAGCCGAGAGCCGCCTGCTGACCGACAACCGCGACCCGGCGCGTGAACTCGCGGCGGCTGGCAGTCGCGACCTCGAGGCCGCAGAGCCGCACCGTGCCCGCGTCGGGCCGAAGTAAACCCGACATGATCCGCAGCAGCGTCGTCTTGCCGGAACCGTTGGGACCGATCACCGCCAGTCGTTCGCCGGCGCGTACTTCGAGGTTGATGCCGCCGAGGGCGAACGCCGAACCAGGATAGCGGTAGCAAACGGCACGCAGTTCGGCGATTGCGCCGCACTGCGCGTGCGGCGCGGCGGCCTCCCGCCGCTTGTCTGTCGTGTCTCGAGCGCGCGTCACAAACCGAGCTCTCGGCGGCG
>CAZJCO010000060.1:10963-11570 GCA_964544375.1 uncultured Myxococcales bacterium | reverse complement strand
GCAAGACGCGGCCGGCCCCGAGCCGACGAGTTCGACCCCGATCGGGTAGCGCGCACTAAAGGCCAGATCGCCGATCGCAACCAAATCTTCCGACTTGAACGAAAGCGTGCAGCCGATCGGAGCCGCGGTCGAAGGCGCGGCCGGGACAACGAGGACTACGACGACTACTAGTACCGCGAGCGCAATCGCACCGCGGCAAGCAAAGCTCGGTGGCCGGGTCGTCACGACCTCAGGGTATCAACTTTCGGGCCCGACCGTTAGCCGGAAAATACGCCGTGCTAAGACGTACGACAGTTGAGCGAAACCGGCAGCCCGACCGAAAAGGCCATCGTCATCTGCGCGTCGGTAACCGTAACCTTACCGTCCCCGCTGACGTCGCAGGTTGCCAATGGGCACTCCGCGAGCAGACCGACGGCAGCGTACAGGATGCGCTGCGCGTCGACCACGCTCACCGCGCCGCTGTCGTCGGCGTCTCCGCAGGCCGCAGCGATCGTACAATCGAGAAGGCACCCGCCGGCAATGACGTCGGAGTTGCCGCTGCCGTTGTCGCACTCCTCGCCGCTGTCGACCACCGCGTCGCCGCAGACCGGCAGGCTGCAGTTCGTGC
>CAZJCO010000060.1:0-10863 GCA_964544375.1 uncultured Myxococcales bacterium | reverse complement strand
GGCAGGCATCGGCCTGCGTGTCGGAATTGGCCACGCCGTCGTCGCACTCCTCGCCGCTGTCGACCACCGCGTCGCCGCAGACCGGCAGGCTGCAACTCGTGCGGCAGGCATCGGCCTGCGTGTCGGAATTGGCCACGCCGTCGTCGCACTCCTCGCCCGCCTGCAGAATCCCGTCGCCACAAACCGGCACCGTAGTGGTCGTTGTACTGGTGGTCGTCGTCGTGCTGGTGGTCGTCGTGCTGGTCGTCGTGGTACTCGTGGTGGTGGTGGTGCTGGTGCTGGTGCTGGTGGTCGTCGTGGTCGTCGAGCCCGAAGGACAAAAGACATCGGTAACCGCGACCCGCGGTACCGGAACGATCGGAATCAGAGCGGGAGTACTGGCATCGGTCACCGTCACGACGAAATCCGTCGTCGCGGGCGGCGTCGTCAGCGGCATGAATACGCAATCGGCGAGCACGATCGGCCCGCTAAATCCGACCAAAGCCAGGTAGCCCGCCGACAGAATGCCGGCGTCGTCGTCGGAGAACGACGCGAGCGCCGAGGGGACCGACGAAGTGCAGTTGACCGAAGAACCGCTGCCATCGAAGTCTCCCCCCGCGGTGCTGTAATCAACGTCGAACTGCAGCGCGCCGATGTTGACCGCGTCGAGCAGTTCCAACTGCACGAGACAGGACCCGCCTAGAGCCGGCAGCGTGGTCGAGGTACTGCTGGTGCTCGTGGTGGTTCCGAGCGTCGTACTCGTCGCCAAGGTGGTGGTCGTCGAAGAGGCCGGCGTGCAGTTCAGACTCGATACACTGGCCGTCGGCGTAGGGACGATCGGCAGAGAGTCGAGACCGGAAGCATCGATCACGGTAACCGCAAAATCGGAAATTTGCGGCTGCACCGTCGCTGTCAGCGCGCAACTCATCAAATCGATCGGTCCGGTGACGCCGAACAGATCGATGAAAGCCGCTCCAACCGTGCCCGCGTCATCGTCGTCGAAACTACCGAGGGGGGTGGCCAACGAAGTGCACTCGGCCGCCGTGCCGGAACCGTTCACCGAGACGGTCGCCACCGGGTAGCCTAGATTCAGTTGCAACGCGCTGAAGGTCACCGCGCTGTCGAGCCGAACCACCACGTCGCAGTTTACGGAAGCCGCCGCCGGCTGCGCCAATGCGCATGCTGTCGCCAATGTCATCGTCCACAGGACGTTGCACAAACTCTTGCCAAACATTGCCCACCTCGGACGCGCACCGCTGGCGGCGCGCAAAACTACCGATCGGCCAATGGGTGCAAGGCCTGCGCCAGCTCGTATTCGTGAAAAAATCGTTGCGTTCGTTCAGGTCGGGTGTCGTGCTCAGATGCTGCGCGCGCTATGAATTCGCCGGCGTGTCAGACAGGTGACGCTGCCGCCGGAGGCGAGCGCATGCGCCAGTATTTGCGGTCTGACGGATAACTGGCCCGTCGGGGGGTGCGCCCCTGCCTACGGTGCGGAGGGTGCGGGGGGTCCGACGTCGAGGCCGGTAATGCTTCCGGCGGAAGCTACCACACGCCACATCGCGTGGCGCTTGGCGTGGTCGGCAAACGGGTAGAACCCCTGCCACACGACCAGCCAGTGCCCCGTACCGTCCGTCATTACGGTCGGCAGCAAGTCGTCGACCACATCGCCGGCGGAGTCGGGGTTGACCGAAATCGGCGGCATCCAGGTCTTTCCGTTGTCGCGCGAATACGATGCGACGATGTCCGCATCGCTACCGTCGTCATATCCGAGCGCGCCCCAAGCGTGCCACACGACGACCCAGTTCCCGTAACGGTCGGTGGCAATTGCCGGAGAGGAGTCTTCACGCGCATCTCGGGGCGCCGCGCGGCTCAGAGCCGCCGCTGCAGTCCAGGTCAACCCGTTATCGCTCGAGCGTGAGACCAGCACGTCCCGATCCGCGCCGATGGCGTCTTCGAGACTATCGGCCGAGGTCCAGACAGCGATCCAATTGCCACGCCCGTCGGTCGCCAGAGCCGGCGTCCAGTCGGAGTTGTGATCGCTCGCCGCATTGCTGTTGAGGGGCGCTGGATCGCTCCAGGTGGCACCCTGGTCGTCGGAACGGGCGATCAGGATGTCTCGGTCCGGACCGTAGGAACTGCCCTTCGACGCCCCTGAGGACCAGGCCGCCAACCACCGGCCCTGACCATCGCTGGCCAGGTCGGGCGTCGTGTCGAAGGCTCCGTCCTTGGCCGCGTTCGTGTTGAGAGGCATCGGCTGTGTCCAGGTGGCGCCTTGATCGCTCGAACGCGCCACCAGCAGATCGCTGTCGCCGCCGATCCGATTGACCAGACTGTCGGTCGACGCCCACACCGCTACCCAGTGGCCGGCACCGTCGCAGGCCACACGCACATCGAAATCGTCGCCCCAGTCCTCGGACGCGTTGACGTTGAGCGGAACCGGACGGCTCCAGGTCTCGCCCCCGTCGATCGAGCGGACGAAGAGAATGTCGCGGTCGGGACCAAGCGTTCCATCGAAGGTTTCGTTCGAGGACCAGGCAATAAGCCAATTGCCGGCGCCATCCGTCGCCACCGTCGGAGAAAGATCGTCGCCACGGTCGCTGGCCGCGTTGGCCGCCACCGGCTTGGGCTCGTTCCAACTCTTTCCGCCGTCGCCGGACCGCGCAACCAGGATGTCCCAATCGCCGGACCCGCCGCTTCCGTCTTTCTGCGAGGAGTGCCAGGCTAGGATCCAATGGCCCTCGCGATCGCTCGCGGCTCGGCTATTGCGGTCGATCCCGGCGCCACCGTAGAGGTTGCTAATATGGCCGCGGGGTTGATGCTGCTCGATCAGCACGGGAACGTCGAAAGCCGGACGCACCCGAGTGGGGGCTTGTCTTGCCGAGCGGCCGACACCGTCCCCCAACAAAACGGCGGCTCCGGCAACGATCAAGACCACTGCCCAGCCGCCAAGATTACGGCGCCGACGCCCTGGCCGCAGCCGCGCGTCTTTCAGGCGAGGGTTCAACACAACACAGAGCATAGCCAATTTGGCACAGGGCAAAAAGGGCCTGTCGCACCAGCCCGCAGACAAGGCTATAGATAAGCCCGGTATGGTGGTGACAGAAACCCATCGAAACATGCGTCTCATGGCAGCGCTGACTTTCTGCGTCATTTCTGCCGGTTGCCTGAGCGGGCCCGCGCGGCCACCGTGCGAGCCCGATGGCCAGGTGGGCTCGATCTGCGGATTCCGTAACCCCGAGGACCTCGAGTTCGTCCGCAGCGCCCGATTGATCGTCGTCAGCAACATGCGCATGGACGCCCATGGCTCAAAAGGGGGCTTTCTCTCCGGTTTCCTCCCGGCGAGCAAGGCGATCGTACGGCTGTGGCCGGATGCCGGCGGCACTCCCGCCGAGCCGGAGCCAGCGCTCGGCAACGCGAGTTGCAGGGAGCGCCCGGACTCCGAGAGCGTCTATCCCCATGGAATCGCTTCCAGCCGGCAAGGCGACCGGCTGCTGCTTTACGTCGTCGCCCACCGGGGCAAGCTCGGCGGACGGGAAGCGATCGAGGTGTTCGAAATCCGCGGCATGGGCACAGGAACCTCGCTGGTCTGGAAGGCCTGCATTCCTACCGACGGCGGCGTGCAGGCCAACGACCTGGCCGTCGCCCCCGACGGCACCGTGGTCGCGGCCAACTACCAGCCCGACGGCTCGCTCCTCAATACCTTGTCTTCTGCCCTGCTCGGGACCAAGACCGGCGACATCATGCGCTGGCGCTCTGGTGAAGGTTGGCACCACTTGGCGGGAACCGACGCCGCCATGGCCAACGGGGTCGCGCTGTCGACGGACGGCAAGATGCTTTTCTACACGGAGACGATGAGCGGAACGCTCTACCGTCGTCCGCTCGAAAGCGGCGCCGGAACGGTCACGGTCGAGATCGGCGGCAATCCCGACAACATCACCTGGACCGGCCGCGGCACGCTGCTCGTCGCCACGCATACGGCGGGCGCGGCCTTCCTGCTCTGCTCGCTCGGACGCGAACCCTGCAAAACCAGTTGGGAAGTCGTCGAAGTCGACCCCGACACGATGGCCGCCAAGCCGATCTTCTCACACAACGGGGAACAGGTCGGTGCCGTTGCGACGGCACTCGAGGTCGGCCGGACGCTCTATCTGGGCAGCGTATTCGACGACCGCGTCGGCATTGTCGAGTTCGGCCAACGCCTGCTATCACCGAACTGAAGTCGACGACCTCGACGACCTCGACCGCTGCGCCGCTCGCTCACCGCCGCCACTTGTTGCGTTGCGGCCGACTGAGCGATAAGTTTCGTCGGTCTGAGGCACGATCCACCGACTCGCGCACGGCGAGGGTACATGACGGCAGACCGACCAAGCGCGCGCCAACCACGCTCTTCTAACACGACGAAACAGCAAATCCTCAAGGCGGCCCTGCGCGAGTTCGCCGACCAGGGCTACGAGGGGGCCACGACCGCTGCAATCGCGCGACGCGTAGGCGTCACGCAGCCGCTGGTTCACTACCACTTCGGCTCCAAGGAGGCGCTGTGGCGCGCGGCCTGTGACAGCGTTTTCGAGGCACTGATCGAGCACCTGAGAGCCAACGGCGCCAACGCGACCGCAATGGCTTCGGCTCCCCAGCTGGTTTCTCAAACCTATCATTTGATCGACTTTCTGGTTGCCCACCCCGAACTGCCCAGACTCCTGGCAAACGAAGGTATAGCGAAAACTCCCCGTCTCACGTGGCTGACGGACAAGCACCTGCGACCGTTATTCGCCGCGTGGAACACACTGCTCGACCAGGCCAAACGCGCCGGTCTCATCAAGGAGATCCCCAACGCGTTCATCTTGTTTTCGTTCCTCGGCGCCTGCTACCAGCTCTTCGATTTGGCGCCGCTCGCCGAGGAACTCTACGCTTTTGACCCTAAGCAAGAAGCCAACGTCCAAGCCTTCGCCAACAGCCTGGTCGAAATCTTTCTTGCCGGCGTCTCGCTCGAAGAAGAAGACGAGGAAGACGGCGGAGGAGCCGTCGGCTAAAGTTTTCTTTCTATTTTTAGATAGTTCCGGCTTAGTCAAGCGCTGCAACGGCGACCGGCACAAAGCAACGCGTTGCGACATCCGCGCCCCCTGCTACCCTGCGGGTCGTGGGGAGGAGCCGTACGGAGGGAAGACACGATGTCGAAGGAAACCTTGACGATTGTCGACAACCGCACGGGCACTAGCTACGAGATTCCCATCGAGTACGGCGCGATCCGCGCCGGCGATCTCCGTCAGATCAAGACGTCGCCCGACGACTTCGGTTTGATGACCTACGATCCGGGCCTTACCCGGACGGCCGACTGCAAAAGCACGGTGACCTTCATCGATGGGGACAAGGGCATTCTGCGCTATCGCGGCTATCCGATCGAACAGCTTGCCGAACGCAGCACCTTTCTCGAAACCGCCTACTTGATCATCAAGGGCGAGTTGCCCGACACCGACCACTTGGCGGCATGGACGCATAACGTGACGATGCACACGATGCTCCACGAAAACACCAAGAAGTTCATCGAGGGCTTCCGCTACGACGCGCACCCGATGGGCATGCTGGTCAGCACGGTCGGCGCGTTGTCCACCTTCTACCCCGAGGCCAAGGACATCGACGACATCGAGTCCCGCCGCGTGCAGGTCCGGCGGCTGATCGGCAAGATACCGACGCTGGCGGCCTACGCCTACCGGCACAGCCTCGGCCTGCCCTACGTGCAACCGGACAACGATCTGAGCTACACCGGCAACTTCCTGTCGATGCTGTTCAAGATGACCGAACTCAAGTACAAACCGAATCCGGTTTTCGAACGGGCACTCGACATTCTTTTCATTCTGCACGCCGACCACGAGCAGAACTGCTCTGCGACTGCCGTCCGTGTCGTCGGCAGTTCACACGCCGATCCGTATTCCGCCATCTCGGCAGGCGCCGCGGCTCTCTACGGCCCGCTTCACGGCGGCGCCAACGAGGCGGTCATCCACATGCTCCAGGAGATCGGCTCAATCGACAAAATTCCCGAGTTCATCAAGCGCGTGAAAGCCGGCGAGGGACGCTTGATGGGCTTCGGTCACCGGGTCTACAAGAACTACGACCCGCGCGCCAAGATCATCAAGCAGGCGGCCGATGCCGTATTCGAGGAAACCGGCAAGAATCCGCTGATCGACATCGCCGTCGAGCTCGAACGAATCGCGCTCGAAGACGACTACTTTGTCAGCCGCAAGCTGTATCCGAACGTGGACTTCTACTCGGGCATCATCTACCAGGCGCTCGGCTTTCCGATGTCGATGTTCCCGGTACTGTTCGCGATTCCGCGTACCGCCGGCTGGCTCGCGCAATACGTCGAGGGCGTACTCGACGAGGAGCAGCGCATCATGCGGCCGCGCCAGCTCTACCTTGGCGAGGACGCGCGCGATTATGTCGCGATCGAAAAACGGCCAGTTCCGCAGACGATCGAACGGATGTTGATGGCCGGTCGCCTATAGACGACCAACGGCGCTCACCCGGCGTAGATCTCCATCACTTTGGCAAGAAACGCGAGAGCCTCTGGTTTCTTGCGCTGGAATGAGTTGCGTCCGATGATCGAGCCAAACCCGCCGCCGTCGCGGATCCCGCGAACTTCGTCGAAGATCTTCTCATCGGCGCCCTTGGCTCCGCCCGAAAAAATGACGAGGCGACGCCCGTCGAAGGCCGACTGCACGACGTGGCGCACGCGCTCGGCCAGCGTGGAGATCGGCACGCCCTCGGCCTCGTAGACCTTGCGCGCGGCGTCCTGCTCGATGAACTCGGTCGGCGGTTTTACCTTGATCAGGTTTGCACCTAGCTGAGCCGCCAGTTGCGCAGCGTAGGCGCAGATGTCGATCGCCGTTTCGCCTTCTTTCGAAAGCTTTCCGCCGCGCGGGTAGGACCATACCACGACCGCGAGACCCGCCGCCTTGGCTTCGCGCGTCAGCTCCCGCAACTGCTCGTACATCGTACGAAAACCAGCCGAACCCGGGTAGATGGTAAAACCGATCGCCGAGCAACCCAGGCGCCGGGCATCGGCAACCGTCGCCGTCTGCGACATCACCGGATCGACACCATCGGGCGCCAGACTGTCGTGGTTGTTTACCTTGAGAATCAGCGGAAGTTCTCCAGCGAATTCCGAGGCCGCCGCCTCAATGAAGCCGAGCGGCGCCGCGTAGGCGTTGCAGCCGGCCTCGAGTGCTAGCTCGAAATGGTAACGCGGGTCGTAAGCCGGCGGATTGGGTGCGAAGCTGCGCGCCGGACCGTGCTCAAAGCCTTGATCTACGGGCAGAATAACGACGCGTCCGCTTCCTCCGAGTTTTCCGTGATTGAGAATCCACGCAATGTTGGACAAGGTTCCCGCGTTCTCCTCCGAATACCAACTCAGGATTTCTTTCACTCGTGGTGTCATCAGCCATCAGCCCCTTTGCTCAGTGGTTTGATCATGCTCGTAGGTGCAAGCCGCCCATCGACTATTCATACACCGCCAAGATTCGAGGGCAAGAACGCTGCTCTCGAAGAGCGTAAGGCCGGCTACTCGGCGAGCGCCTCGTAGGGATCGCCGCCGGACTCGGTGCGACGGCCGAGCTCCTCTAGTGCCGCGCCGACGGAGGCAAATCTGCCAAGAAATGCGTCGATCCGCCGGCCGCGCCGGCGGTAGCGCCTCAATGCAAGAAACACGGCATTGTTCATGCGGTCGGCCAAGTCGGCGGCATCGCCTTCGACCAGCCCCGTAGCCAGCAGTTCGTCCATCGCCGCGGCATAGAGCCGGCGCCGGCCTTCGAGCAAGGAGGCCGGCTCTCCGGCGCCCGCGCCGCTGTCACCTACTTGGTCGAAGTAGCCCTGCAAGCGTTCGCCCAGCGCTTCGACGACTCGGCACTGCTCGAGCCAACGCTCGTGCTGCGCTCGCGCAACCGAGGCACGGCCGGCCTCGCTGCTCGGCGTCTCGCGATCCTCGAAAAAGGCGATCGCCAGGCGTTGGCCGGCGGCCGAGGCGAGCGTTTCGTTGAAGTCGATGTGGCCGGGAACGAACAGCGTTTGGTGAACCAACTCGTGCAGTACGACGCCGGCCAGCTCGACCTCATCGAGCGCCAGGGCTGCCGACGGCAGAGGGTCGTCGAACCAACCTAAGGTGGAGTAGCCCGTGGCTTCGACGATGTAGGTGTCGAGCCTCTCGCGCCGCAGTTTTTCGGCGTAGGCCTCGGCGCGATCTCGCTCGAAATAGCCGCGGTACGGCACCCTGCCGATGACGGGATAGCTCCAGGAGTAGGGCTCCAAGCGATCGGGGTAGGCGGCCGTGACGACGTAGGCCGTCGCCAGGCCTTTGGTACTCGCGACTTTGCGATAACTACCGCCGACATCGAGTCCGGCGCGCTCGGCAAAATCCCTGACTTCGAGGACGAGCAGCAGCTTGTTGCGCCGGGCATCGTCGTTCGTTTCAGCGATTTCTCGATCGATCGGGCGGGCGCGGCTGACATAGCGGAGGTGTTCGATGCCGAGACGGGCAACGTAAAGCGGCCGGCAACCGCCGAGCGTCACGAGCGCCGCGCCGAGCAGCAAGAACAGGGCGGCCCGGCAGCGTCCGGCGCTGCCTCGCGTCTCGCCGTCGCCGCAGCTATAAGGTCGCTCTCGACTGCCGTGCAACGACTCTGGAAATACGCCGCGCACCACAAGGTCCGTTACGTCGGCGGTGCGCTCTCCCTGTTCGTCACCGCCACCCTGGTGATGGCCATCCCCTATTTCGCGCGCCTGGCCGTCGATGCGATCGGCGAGGCCGCACGCGCCGGCACGGCCAGCGCTGAGCAGCTGCGCACGGTAGCCGGTTACGCCGCCGCCATCGTCGCACTGGCGGTTGCGCAGGCAATCATCCGAACCGTCTCGCGCGTGCTGATTTTCAACACCGGCCGCGACGTCGAGTACGAGATCCGCAGCGATTTGTTTCGCCATCTTGAAACCTTGCCGCAGTCCTTCTATCAGCGCCAGCGTACCGGCGACCTGATGTCGCGTTTGGTCAACGATATTGGCGCCGTTCGCCTGATGCTCGGCCCCGGCATCCTGACGATCATCAACACGCCGCTCTACTGCGTCTACGCCTTCAGCTTGATGCTGCTGATGAACGTACCCCTCACCCTTGCGGCGGTCCTGCCCTTCCCCTTGATCCTGTGGATCGTCAAGCGTTTCAGCGGCGCGATGATGGAAGCGATGGTCCGTAATCAGGAACGGTTGGCGGATCTATCGAGCTACGTCCAGGAGCACTTGAGCGGCATCCACGTGGTGCGGGCGTATGTTCGAGAAGAAGCCCGCGCCGCAGAGTTTTCACGGCTGAACGAAGCCTTCAAAGACCAGGCGATGGAAGTCGCCAAGCTGCGCGGCAAGGTGTTCCCCTTCGTACGCGTCGTCTCCTCGCTCGGAGTACTCGTGGTCCTCTACTACGGCGGACTGCAAGTCGTCGCCGGCCATCTGAGCTTGGGCGAGTTGGTCGCCTTCATCGGCTACCTGCACATTCTCGCCTGGCCGATCATGTCGATGGGATGGATGATCGCCATCTACCAGCGCGCAAAGGCCGCGCTCGAACGACTCGGTGAGATCTTCGACACGCACTCCGACATCGTCAGCCCGGCCCAGCCTCAGGCGGCCGGCGACATGCGCGGCGAAATCCGCTTCGACAACGTCGGTTTCTCCTACCCGTTCGAAGATGCCGCGCGCCCGGTCCTGCGCGGGATCGACCTGCATGTGCCGGCCGGCAGCAGGCTCGGCGTCATCGGTCGCACCGGTTCGGGCAAGTCGACGCTCGCGATGCTCATTCCGCGCCTGTTCGAGGCCAACTCCGGGCGCGTCACCGTCGACGGCATCGACGTACGCGACTGGGACCTGCGCGCCTTGCGCGGCCGCATCGGCTTCGTACCGCAGGACCCCTTCTTGTTCTCGTCCAGCATCGAACAGAACATCGAATTCGCCAGCGACGACATCGGCGCCGGCGACCTGATGCGTTTGATTACCCTGGCCGGGCTCGACGCGGATCTCAGCGAGTTCCCGCAGGGCCTGGAGACTCAAGTCGGCGAACGCGGCGTCACCCTGTCGGGCGGCCAGAAACAGCGCCTCACTCTGGCCCGCGCGATCGCGCGTGACCCCAGCATCCTGGTCCTCGACGATTCCCTTTCCAGCGTCGATGCGGCCACCGAGCGGCGCATCCTCGATCAGATCGAAGAAGTGCTGGCCGGGCGCACCTCGATCGTGATTTCGCACCGCGTCTCTTCGGTACAGCGCTCCGACCGCATCGCCGTGGTTGACGAGGGCCGCATCGTCGAGAGTGGCACCCACGACGAGCTGCTCGCACTCGGCGGCCTCTACGCCGACCTGTACCAGCGCCAGCGCATCAGCGAAGAACTCGAGGAAATGTAATGGCCAGCCGAGGACCACAAGCCGAAGGCCAGCTCGAACGGATCGAGGATCTGCGCGTCCTCGTCGGCCTGTGGCGCTTCATCCGGCCCTACCGGCTGCTGTTCGCGGCGGCGATCGGCCTGCTGCCGCTGGTTTCGATCTGCATGCTGGCGCAGCCCTACATCATCAAGCGCGCGATCGACGGTAGCATCACCGCCGGCACGGCCAGCGGACTGCCGTTCGACGCCATGGTGTTCGGCGCGGCGATCGCCGGCGAGTTTCTGTTTCTCTACTGGCAGCACTACCTGACCATGCTGACCGCGCAGAAAGCGCTCGCCGACCTGCGCGTGGCCGTCTTCGAGAAAGTCAGTCGGATGGAAACCGCGTTTTTCGATCGGAACCCGGTCGGCCGGCTGGTCACGCGCATGACGACCGACGGCGACGCGATCAGCGAAATGTTAGCCGCGGGCGGGCTGCGCGTGTTACCAG
>CAZJCO010000059.1:0-11682 GCA_964544375.1 uncultured Myxococcales bacterium | reverse complement strand
GCGAGGGCGGCCGGACGGTCGGCGCCGGCGTCGTCACCAAGATCCACGAGTAGCGTTGAAGAGGCGGGCCGAAGACCATGATGAGTGAACGCATACGGATCCGACTGAAAGCATACGACCATCGTGTGCTCGATCAGTCGGTTCGGGAGATCGTCGATGCGGTGAAGCGAACCGGTGGACGGGTTGCTGGGCCGGTTCCGCTTCCGACGCGAATCGAACGATTTACGGTCAATCGCTCGCCTCACGTCGACAAGAAGTCGCGCGAGCAGTTCGAGATTCGTACGCACAAGCGGCTGCTCGACATCGTGGAGCCGACGCAGCAGACGATCGATTCTCTTGGCAAACTCGATCTGCCGGCGGGCGTCGATGTCGAGATCAAGCTCCACTAGGGAGATGCGCAGGTGAGTGGGCTGATAGGGACAAAGGTCGGCATGACCCAGATTTTCGGCGAGGACGGGGAAATGACGCCGGTCACCGTCGTCGTTGCCGGGCCGTGTACGGTCGTCGACGTACGCACGCGCGAACGTGACGGTTACGAGGCATTGCAGCTGGGCTTCGGTACGCGCCACGAAAAGCGGCTGAGCAAGGCGGTTCGCGGGCACTGCGCCAAGGCGAGCCGGTCGAACTTTGCCAACTTGGCGGAAGTGCGGGTGGATGACGCCTCGCAGTATCAAATTGGACAGGAGATCAAGGTCGCCGAGGTTTTCTCCGAGGGCGATGCAATCGACGTCTCCGGTACCAGCAAGGGAAAGGGGTTTGCCGGTGGCATGCGTCGATATGGCTTCCGCGGGCAGAGCGCTACCCACGGTACCCACGAGTCCTTTCGCGGGCTCGGCTCGATCGGCGCCTGCGCGTACCCGGGCCGCGTATTCAAAGGCAAACGGATGGCGGGCCACATGGGCGCGCGGCGCGCGACGATCCAGAATCTGACGGTCGCCGCCATCCGGCCCGACGAGAATGTCCTATTGATCAAAGGCGGCATTCCCGGACCGCGCGGAGGCCGCGTCCTGATCCGGCCCGCGGTGAAGGCGGTTTGACCATGTCTCAGGGTGGAAACATCGAGGTAACGGTCGTCGACGCCGCCAACAGCGAGCGCGGCAATATCGCATTGCCGGCGGCATTCGCGGTGCCGGTGCGCGACTATCTGCTGTTCGAAGAAGTATTGGCGCAGCTGGCTTCGAGACGTCGCGGAACGGCTTCGACCAAGACGCGCGGCGAAATTCGCGGCGGCGGAAAGAAACCGTGGAAGCAGAAGGGCACGGGCAGAGCCCGCGCGGGAAGCACGCGCTCTCCGATCTGGCGCGGTGGAGGAACGACCTTTGGTCCGCGGCCGCGTTCCTACGAATATCGCTTGCCGCGAAAAGCCCGGCGTGCAGCTCTGTGCTCGGCTCTCTCGCAGAAGGCGCGCGACGGTCAGGTACGGGTCATCGAGGGGCTTGCTTTCGAGCAGCCGAAGACGAAGCAGATGAAAGAGCTGCTTTCTTCGCTCGGCATTTCGGCTTCTGTGCTCATCGTGCTCGCCTCGCGGGACCGGGCGGTCGAGCGTTCGGGACGAAATTTGCCAGGCGTGCTGGTTACAACGGCGGAGGGCCTCAACGTCTACGACATCCTCAAACACGATACCTTGCTCGTGACAAAGGATGCGCTGGCGGCGATCGAGCAGAGGACGGCGGTATGAGAGCCTCCTACAACGTCATTCAGGCTCCGATGATCACCGAAAAGGGAACCTTGGTTTCGGAGACGGCGCGCCAGGCGGTGTTTCGAGTAGACCGGCGCGCCAGTAAGCATGAGATTCGCCGTGCCGTCGAGGAATTGTTCGGCGTGAAGGTCGAGGCGGTTCGCACGGTGAACTGCCTGGGCAAGGCGCGTACGCGTTTCGGTCGCAAGATTGGACGACGTGCCGATTGGAAGAAGGCCTACGTTACCCTGCGCGAAGGACAGGCGTTCGATTTGATTGAAAAGGTTTGAGGAAGGGCGATGGCTGTCAAAAGGTACAATCCCACTTCTCCCGGCCGGCGCTTCCAGTCGAGGCTTGTTTCCGACGAGCTAACGCGTGGGGAGCCGGAGAAGTCGTTGGTGCAGCCGCTAAAAAAGAGCGGTGGGCGCAATGCGAGCGGCCGTATTACGCAGCGACATCGCGGCGGAGGCCACAAGCGGCGTTTCCGGCTGGTAGATTTTCGTCGCGACAAGGACGGAGTCCCGGGCCGTGTGGCGTCGGTCGAGTACGACCCGAATCGAACGGCAAACATCGCACTGATCGTCTATGCGGACGGTGACAAGCGCTACATCGTTGCGGCGGCCGGAGTTCAGGTGGGCGACACGGTCGTCGCGGGAAGCGCCTCGGACATTCAGCCGGGCAACGCCCTGCCGCTGGCGTCGATTCCGGTCGGTACCGTGGTGCACAATGTCGAGCTCAAGCCCGGCAAGGGGGCGCAGCTGGTTCGCAGCGCCGGCTCCGGGGCGCAGTTGGTCGCGAAAGAAGGGAACTACGCCTTGTTGCGATTGCCGTCCGGAGAGCTGCGGAATGTTCGTATTGAATGCCGCGCGACGATCGGAACGGTCGGGAACGCCCAGCAGGAGAACGTTCGTGTTGGTAAGGCCGGACGTAACCGCTGGAGAGGACGACGACCCAGTGTGCGTGGTATTGCCATGAACCCGGTCGATCATCCGCACGGTGGCGGTGAGGGGCGCTCGAAGGGGAACCACCCTTCGACACCGTGGGGTAAGCCGGCCAAAGGCTACCGCACCCGACGCAATCGATCGACGGACAAGTACATCGTCGCCAGACGTAAGAAACGGCGGTAGGACGAATAAGGATTTCGAGGAGACACCGAGTTGCCGAGATCTGTCAAAAAAGGGCCGTTTGTCGACGGGCACTTGATGAAGAAAGTCGAAGGTCAGAACATCGACGACCGCCGTCCGATCAAGACCTGGTCGCGACGGTCGACGATTATTCCGGAGATGGTCGGCTATACCATTGCCGTGCATAACGGACGGCGGTTCATTCCGATTTACGTCACCGAGAATATGGTCGGCCACAAGCTTGGGGAATTCGCGCCAACGCGGACGTATCGCGGCCACAGCGGCGCGCGAAAGTCCGACGTGAAGAAGTAGGAAGAGGTCATGGAGAGCACCGCCAAGACACGCTACGCGAGGATCTCGCCGCGCAAGGCCCGGTTGGTCGTCGACTTGGTGCGGGGGAAACCCGTCGAAGAAGCACTTAATATATTGGACCTGCTTCCCAAGAAGGGTGCTCGTTTGGTTGCGAAGACCGTACGCTCGGCAATTGCCAACGCTGAAGATACACAAAACGTCGATGTCGATCGCTTGCTTGTCAAGCGGATCTGGGTCGACGAGGCGCCGACTTGGACACGCTGGCGGCCGCGCGCTCAGGGACGAGCGACTCCTCTGCAGAAGCGAGGAAGCCACATTACCGTCGTGCTCGATGAGCGGGCGGCGTAAACAAAAACGGATCGAAGAAGGTGGGACAGAAAACACACCCGAAAGGTTTCAGGCTCGGAGTTACGGGCACTTGGGATTCGCGCTGGTTCGCGATGCACGAATATTCGGATCTGCTGCGGCAGGACATGCGCATTCGCGAGTTTCTCAAGAAACGCCTGCAGCACGCCGGCGTCCCGCGGATCCATATCGAGCGCGCTGCGAACAAGGTCAAGGTGAACATCTTCACCGCGCGGCCGGGCATCGTGATAGGTAAGAAGGGCGTCGAAATCGAGAAACTCAAACGTGAGATTGTGGGGATCGCCGGTAAGGACAGCTTTCTCGAGATTCGTGAGATTCGACGTCCCGACCTCGATGCGCAACTGGTAGCCGAAAACATTGCGATGCAGCTCGAGCGGCGGGTGATGTTCCGGCGAGCCATGAAGGAATCGGTCGCCCGTGCGATGCGTATGGGCGCGCAGGGCATTCGCGTGCAATGCGGCGGCCGGCTCGGCGGACACGAGATCGCGCGCACCGAATGGTATCGCGAGGGGCGCGTGCCGCTGCATACGCTGCGTGCCGACGTCGATTACGGCTTGGCGGAGTCGCGAACCACTTTCGGCGTCATCGGCGTAAAGGTCTGGGTGTATCGGGGAGAATCCACGGGACGTCTGGCCGAAGACCGGCGCCGTCCGGGAATCGGAGTCTGAGCGATGCTTGCGCCGAAGAAGACAAAGTATCGGAAGATGCACAAGGCCAAGAGCCGGACGCGCGGGCTTGCCCAACGGGGCAATAGCCTGGTTTTTGGCGAATACGGATTGATGGCGACGGCAGAGGCTCGGATTACCGCGCGGCAGATGGAAGCGGCTCGAATTGCCATCACACGTCACGTCAAGCGCGGCGGCCGCGTATGGATTCGAATCTTTCCCGACCTGTCTTACACCAAGAAACCGGCCGAAGTGCGCATGGGAAAAGGCAAGGGGTCACCGGAAGGATGGTGCGCGCCGGTCAAGGCCGGTCGTATGCTGTTCGAGATGGAAGGCGTCGGTCGGGAACTCGCCGCGGAGGCCCTGCGGTTGGCCGCCCAGAAACTACCGTGCCCAACGCGATTCTGTGAGCGGGAGGGTGGACATGGACGTTAAGGAACTGCGCTCCATGAAAACCGACGAATTGCAGCGCAAAGCCGAGGAGCTGCGCGAAGACTTGGCGCGTCTGGCGATGAAGCGATACGCGCGTAGGTTGGAGACGCCGTCTGACTTGCGCAAGGCGAAGAGGGAGTTGGCGCGCGTGCTGACTCTGTTGGGTGAAAAGAAGCGTCAGCAAGCCGCAGGAGCTGGACAATGACGGAATCGACGCGTCCTCAGACGAAAACGCGCGAAGGGGTCGTCGTCAGCGACGCGATGGACAAGACGGTCGTCGTGAACGTTCGCAGACGTATCAAGCATCCTCGTTACCGAAAGTACGTGGGCGT
Organism: uncultured Myxococcales bacterium; assembly: GCA_964544375.1. Classification (GTDB taxonomy): domain Bacteria; phylum Desulfobacterota; class Binatia; order UBA1149; family SPBQ01; genus CAZQYE01. The sequence continues at coordinate 6,773 of CAZJCO010000059.1, read as the reverse complement.
CAACAAACGCTATACAGCGCACGACGAGCGCAACGAGTGCCACGTGGGCGACCGGGTGGTGATCTGCGAATCGAGACCTCTCAGCCGCCGCAAACGCTGGCGCGTACGGCAGATCATCGAACGGGCGGTGAAAGACGTTCCGATTGCGGGCGAGCCGTCATGATCGGTCAGGAAACGGTTCTCGACGTTGCTGACAACTCCGGTGCGCGGCGAGTGCTCTGCATCAAGGTCCTTGGCGGAAGCCGGCGCCGTTATGCTCGGATCGGCGACGTGATTGTGGCTGCCGTCAAGGAAGCGATTCCCGGCGGCAAGGTGTCGAAGGGCGACGTTGTCCGCGCGGTCGTCGTGCGGACCTGCCAGCCGACGCGGCGGTCGGACGGATCGACGATTCGCTTCGATACAAATTCGGCGGTGTTGGTCGACAAGCAGGGTGAGCCAGTAGGGACGCGCATTTTCGGCCCGGTCGCCCGAGAACTGCGTGCCAGGCAGTTCATGCGGATCATTTCTCTGGCTCCCGAGGTTCTTTGAGACGGTGGGCGTTATGGCGAAGGCCAATTTGAAGAAAGACGATACAGTGCTGGTGGTCGCCGGCCGCGAACGAGGGAAGACCGGCAAAGTGGTGCGTGTTCTGGGCGAGCGCGATCGGGTCTTGGTCGAGCGCATCAACATGATCAAGCGGCACCAGAAGTCGACCAGCGCGCAGGAGCCGGGCGGTATTCTGGAGAAAGAAGCACCTCTGCACGTGTCGAATGTGCTGCTGGTGTGCCCGGCCTGCAACAAGCCGACGCGTGTTGGCCGCAAGCAGCTGACATCCGGGGCTCGTGTACGCGTTTGCCGCAAGTGCGGCGAGGCGATTGATAAGGCGTAGGAAGATGGCCGAAGGGACGAAACCGCGATTGGCGCAGCGCTACGAGGAAGAAATTCGAGGCCAACTGAAGGAGCGCTTCGGGCTTCCTTCGGTGATGGCCGTGCCCAAGTTGGAGAAAGTCGTCGTCAACGTCGGTCTTGGCGCGGCCGTGCAAAACCCGAAAATGATCGATCAGGTGGTCGACGACATCGCGCGCATCTGCGCCCAGCGTCCGGTGGTCACCCGGGCGCGTAAGGCGATCGCGAACTTCAAGCTGCGGGCGGGGATGCCGATCGGGGTGGCGGTGACACTGCGACGCGAGCGCATGTACGAGTTCGTGGATCGGTTGATCAACGTCGCGCTGCCGCGTGTCCGCGACTTCCGCGGGCTCAGCCCCAAAGCTTTCGACGGTCACGGCAATTACACCGTCGGTGTTCGAGAGCAGACTATTTTCCCGGAAGTCGATCTCGATAAGGTGGAGCACGTTGTGGGTTTGAGCGTGGCCGTCGTGACCACGGCCGAGGACGACGAGAAAGCACGGGCACTGCTCCAAGAATTTGGTTTTCCCTTCAGAAGTTGAGGCGAGTCGACAGCATGGCGAAGAAATGTTTGATCAATAAAGCGCAGGGCAAGCCCAAGTTCCGGGTGCGTGGCTATACGCGTTGCATGCAGTGCGGACGACCGCGCAGCGTTTACCGGCGCTTCAATCTGTGTCGGATTTGCCTGCGGGAGATGGCGCGACAAGGCCTGATTCCGGGGCTCGTCAAGGCCAGCTGGTAGGAGGGGTGCTGCCGTGGGAATGACCGATCCAATTGCGGACATGCTGACGCGCATTCGTAATGCGGCGCAAGCGCGGCACGAGCGAACCTCGATGCCGTGGTCGCAAATCAAGGAGGAAGTCGCGCGCGTGCTTGTCGCGGAAGGCTACCTGAGCGACCTGATCGTTGATGGGGAAGGGGCGAAGAAACGCTTGGCGGTGGTGCTGCGCTATGGAGACCGCGGCAATCCCGCGATTACGGGATTGCGCCGCGTAAGCAAGCCCGGACTTCGAGTCTACAGCTCGGCGGCCGACGCTCCTACCGTGCGCCACGGCTTGGGTATTTCCGTTTTGTCGACGCCGGCTGGATTGTTGGTAGACCGCGAAGCGCGAAGGCGCAACGTTGGCGGAGAGATCCTTTGCGAGGTTTGGTGACTTGTCACGCTTAGGAAAAGTTCCGGTCGCTGTCCCGGAGAAGGTCAAAGTCTCACTCGATGGGGCAAATGTTTCGGTCGAGGGGCCCAAGGGTACGCTCTCGCTCGAGCTGATGGACGGCATTGCGCTCGAAATTGGCGAGGGGTCGGTGCTGGTCAATCGACGCGACGACAGCCGCTTGCAGCGTGCTGCGCAGGGGCTGATGCGGTCGCTCGTTTCGAACATGCTGCAGGGAGTAAGCGAAGGGTTCAGTCGTACTCTCGAGATTACAGGGGTCGGCTATCGCGCCGAGGCTCGCGGCAACGAAATTCATCTGAGTCTCGGTTACTCGCATCCGATCGTGTACCAGCTTCCCGAGGGCGTGACCGCCACCGTCGACCGTCAGACCACGATCACGCTCAGCGGAATCGACGCCCAACTGGTGGGGCAGGTGGCGGCGGGGATTCGCAGTTTGAGACCGCCCGAACCCTACAAGGGAAAGGGGGTCCGTTACAGTGACGAGCAGATTCGGCGCAAGGCTGGCAAGGCGGGAGCGGCAGCCGGTGCTAAGTAGTGCGTTGCGCTAGCGCAGGATTGGATCGAAATGAACAAGACGCAAGGAAAGCGAATTGGTCGTTACCGCCGGATGGCGCGTGTGCGCCGTAAGGCGCGTGGTACCGATGCCTGCCCTCGGGTGAGTGTGTTTCGGTCGAACCACTACCTGTACGTGCAGCTGATCTCGGACGAGAGTGGGCGTACTCTAGCGTCGGCGTCGACGCTGAAGGAAGGCGGTAAAGGGGTCACCCTCGACAAGGCGAAGAGCCTCGGTAGCAAGGTATCCGAGTTGTGCCGTGAACTCGGAATCGACCGGGTCGTATTCGATCGTGCGGGTTATCGTTACCACGGCCGGATCAAAGCGTTGGCCGACGCCGCGCGCGAGGGCGGACTCAAGTTCTGACGGATACGGAGAGATCGGGTTTTGGGACGACGACAGACACAATCATTCAAGCTCGATGGGGTCGACCTCAAGGAACGTGTGGTTCACATCAACCGCGTGGCCAAGGTCGTCAAGGGTGGACGCCGCTTCAGCTTTAGCGCGCTGGTGGTAGTGGGCGATGGTGAGGGCCACGTCGGCTTCGGTATCGGCAAGGCTCGTGAGGTTCCCGAAGCGATTCGCAAGGGCGCGGAGAAAGCACGTAAAGCGATGCTGAAGGTTCCGTTGATCGAGGGCAGCATTCCCTTCGTGGTCAATGGCCACTACGGTGCGGGGTCGGTGCTCCTCAAACCGGCCGCAGCGGGGACCGGAGTCATTGCCGGTGGCGGCGTCCGCGCGGTAGTGGAATTGGCCGGCATCGAGAACGTACTTACGAAATGCCTCGGCTCGCACAACCCGCACAACGTGGTGAAAGCGACAATGGACGCGCTTTCGCAGCTGGCTTATCCGGAAGAAGTCGCGGAACTGCGCGGCAAATCCGTACAGGACATTCGGTAGCTACCGAGATTACCAAGATTTCGAGGATGATGAGTACGCAAGAAGAAATGATCCGGGTCACGCTCGTCGGGAGCTATGCCGGTTGCACGAAGCGGCAACGGGCGACACTCAAAGGTCTGGGGCTCGGCCGGCGCGGACGATCGGCCATCCTTCGTGATACGGAACCGATTCGCGGGATGATTCGCAAGGTCGCCCATCTGGTCCGAGTGGAGGCGTAAACGATGCAGCTCGACTCGATGAAACCGGCTCCAGGCTCGAGGAAGAAGAAAAAGCGCGTGGGCCGCGGGCCCGGCTCGGGCAACGGCAAGACCGCGGGACGCGGCCACAAGGGCGCGGGTGCGCGGGCGGGCGCCAAGTCGAAGGTGGGCTTCGAGGGCGGGCAGATGCCGATCGCCCGACGGCTTCCCAAGCGCGGCTTTTATAACCGCTTCCGCGTGGAGTATCAGGTAGTCAATCTTGCCGCGCTCGAGAAGTTCGAGATCGGGACGATCGTCGACCGTGACGCGATGAAAGAAGCCGGTCTGGTGAAGGGACGCGCTCCGGTCAAGATCCTTGCCAAAGGAAAACTGAAGAAGAGCCTGACGGTGCGAGCCGAGGCTTTCTCGGCGACGGCGCGTGAGCGGATCGCGGAGGCCGGCGGAACGGCAGAGCAGGTGAGCGGTACGACCGCTTCACAATCGTAGGATCCGAAGGTGTTTGAGGGAATTCAGAACGTACCGCGGATTCCGGAGTTGCGTCGGCGGCTGGGGTTCACTCTCGGCATGCTCGCGGTGTACCGGGTCGGCGTGGCGATCCCGACTCCGGGGATCAATGGGCAGGCGCTGGGCGAGTACTTCAAGCAGGCGGCGCAGACCGTCTTCGGTATGGTCAACCTCTTCTCGGGCGGAGCGCTCGAACGCTTTTCGATTTTTGCCCTGGGGATCATGCCGTACATTTCGGCGTCGATCATTCTGCAGCTGATGACCCTGGTCATTCCCTACATCGAACGCCTATCGAAAGAAGGCGAGCAGGGACGCAAGAAGATCACGCAGTATACCCGGTATGGTACCATCGCTTTGTCGCTGATCCAGGGTCTGTTTATCTCGCTCGGTCTGGAGCAGATTCAAACTCCTGCTGGTGGATCGGTGGTGTACTTTCCGGGCTGGCCGTTCCGACTGATGACGATGCTCACCCTTACGGCCGGTACCGCGTTCATCATGTGGATCGGCGAGCAGATCAGTGAGCGTGGGATCGGCAATGGCATCAGCCTGATCATTTTTGCCGGCATCGTAGCCGCGATTCCCTCGGCGTTGGTGAACACTTTCAGCTACACGCGCCAGGGCGAACTGGGGCCGTTGGTCTTGTTGGTTCTCGCGGCGATCATGATCGTTACCGTGGCGGCGATCATTTACGTGGAGCGGGGTCACCGCCGCATTCCAATTCAGTACGCGAAGCGCGTGGTCGGCCGTCGCATGGTCGGCGGCCAGGCCACCCATCTGCCGCTGCGTGTGAATACCGCTGGCGTGATTCCTCCGATCTTTGCGTCGTCGCTGCTCATCTTCCCGGCGACCATCGCTCAGTTCGTCCAGTACCCACTGTTCCAGCGCGCGGCGGACTACCTTGCGCCGGGGGGCCTGCTCTACAACTTGGTGTACGTCGGCGGCATCATTTTCTTCTGCTATTTTTACACCGCCGTTATTTTCAACCCTGTCGATGTTGCCGAAAACCTGCAAAAATTTGGCGGCTTCATTCCAGGAATCCGGCCTGGCAAGCGGACCGCAGAATACATCGATCGTATCCTTTCACGGCTTACGCTGGCCGGTGCGGTTTATGTGTCGGTCGTCTGCGTTCTGCCGACCTTCTTGATCACGCAGTTCAACGTTCCGTTCTTCTTCGGCGGTACTGCTCTGCTGATCGTCGTTGGGGTCGCTATCGATACGGTTGCGCAGATGCAATCGCACCTGATCCAGCGCAGCTACGACGGATTCATGAAGAAAGGCAAGGTCCGAGGACGAAGGTAGGTTTTGGAGTCATGCGAGTGGTCCTTCTCGGTGCCCCAGGGACGGGCAAGGGAACCCAGGGTGCCCGATTGCACGAATCGGAGGGGATTCCCCACGTTTCTACCGGAGACTTGCTGAGGGAGGCTGTCGAGCAGCAGAGCGAACTAGGCGTGAAAGCCAAAGCGTACATGGATACAGGGCGTCTCGTGCCCGACGAACTGGTACTCGGCATGGTGCGCGAGCGCATTTCGCAGGCCGACTGCGGCGAGGGCTTTCTGCTCGACGGATTTCCGCGGACCGTCGGCCAGGCCGAAGCACTAGAGGGACTGTTGTCGGAGCGACAAGAGCCGCTCGACTGCGTCGTCTCCCTTGCCGTCGGGGAAGCCGAGATCGTTCGGCGTCTCAGCGGGCGGCGGGTTTGCCCGGAATGTGGGCACCTGTACCATGTCGAGTTTAGTCCGCCCCGCAAGGACGGCGTTTGTGACGAATGCGGTGCAGGATTGATAACCCGCGAAGACGATCGGGAAGAGACGATTCGTAAGCGGTTGGAAGTGTACCGGCGGGAAACGGCGCCGCTTCTCGACTTCTACCGGCAGCGCGGAACGCTCGAGGAAATCGACGGCGGGGGTTTGCCGGAGGACGTTTGGGCGCGGGTAGCCTCGGCGGTGGGCGGCATCACGTGATCGAGTTGAAGTCGAAGGAAGAAGTCGACCGGATGCGACGGCCGGCGGCGATCGTTGCCGAAATCCTCGCTGCGTTGAAGGATGCCGTCAAGCCGGGAGTGACGACCAAGGAGTTGGATCGCATCGCGGAACGAATGATCGAAAAGCGTGGCTGTCGTTCGGCGTTCAAGAACTATCGTGTGGGTGACTCCGTTTTCCCTGCGGTACTGTGCGCATCGATCAACGAGCAGGTCGTGCACGGAATTCCGTCGGATCGCAAGCTCGAGGGAGGCGATCTCCTGAGCCTGGATTTCGGCGTGGAGACGGACGGATTTTTCGGCGATGCTGCGATTTCCGTCCCCGTGGGTGCGGTCGACGAGGAGACCGAACGTCTGCTCGACGTGACGCAGCGCTGTCTCGCTGCCGGCATCGAGGAGTTGCGTGCGGGTAACCGGTTGGGCGACGTTGGCGCGGCCGTGCAGCAGACGGCCGAAGAGGCGGGGTTTTCGGTGGTGCGCGACTTCGTCGGCCATGGGATCGGTCGGTTCTTGCATGAGGACCCTCATGTGCCGAATTTTCGGACGCCCCGGGACTGTCGCGAACCGCGAACGCGCGCAGCCGT
>CAZJCO010000058.1:0-11691 GCA_964544375.1 uncultured Myxococcales bacterium | reverse complement strand
GCAGGCGGAGCTGGCTGCGGTATCCCACATGACGCGATCTCGTTCGCCGACCCCGGCGACCCGGCTGCCGACGGCGCCGACCTCACCGGCGACTTCGAGCCGCGGGATCTCGATCTCGGCTCGCGGCGGCGGCGGCGGGTACAGCCCTCGTCGCTGTAGTAAATCGGCGCGGTTGAGGCCGATCGCGCGGACGCGGACGATGACGTCTTCGCCTCCTCCGTTCGGTTCGGCGACTTCGTGCAACCGCATGACGTCCGGCTCTCCGTACTCTTCGATGACAATCGCTTTCATCGGGGGCTCCTTGCTTGCGTCATCATGCAGGGGACTGTCGCGGATGAAAAGACGCTCAGTCATTCCTTCAACGGCATTGACCGAAGGCCCCCGACGATCGTACGCCGTTGCTCATGGCACGCGCCGCGCAAGAAGATGATCGCACCCCGGCCGTGCGCTGGCTCGAGGATTATCTCTCTCGCGCGCTAGCGCTTGGCGCCTCCGACCTTCACTTGGAGCCCAACGGCCAACGCTTGATGGTGCGCGTGCGCGTAGACGGCTATTTGCAGGCATTGCCCGCACCGCCCGAGTGCATCGTCGATCCCTTGGTAACACGTGCGCGCCTACTTGCGGGGGTCGACCTGGCGGACCGTCGCCTCCCACGCGACGGACGTTTCTGTCTTCGCAGGGACAAACGCGAGATCGACGTCCGCGTCGCCTTCATGCCGGTGGCCGGAGGCGAAAAAATTGCATTTCGTCTGCTTGACCGTGCCCGACCCGCGATGGCCTTCGAGCATCTCGGGTTCGCTCGCGAGCAAGCCGAGATCGTCCGCCGCACGATCGAAAAACGTTACGGCATGCTCGTCGTTTGCGGTCCGACCGGCAGCGGCAAAACCACCACACTCTACGGCACGATCGAGCGGCTTCGCCGGCCGGATACCTCGATTTTGACGGTCGAAGATCCGATCGAGTGTCGTCTTTCGGGAATATCGCAGGTCTCGGTAAACGAAGCCGCGGGCCGGAGCTTCTCGCTAACCCTGCGCCATGCGTTGCGACAAGATCCAGACATTCTGATGATCGGCGAAATCCGCGATGAGGACAGCGCCCGAACCGCCTGTCGTGCAGCCCTCACCGGACACCTCGTGCTGTCGACATTGCACGCTCGCGATAGCACGGAGTCGATCGTGCGCCTGAGCGATATGGGAATCCCCGACTACCTGTTGCGCGCGACGGTCCGTCTCGTCGTGGCGCAACGCCTGCTGCGTCGGCCCTGCACGAACTGTCGTCGTTTGGACGTGCCGGACCGCTTCGAAGCCGCTTGTTTTAGCCGCATCGGGCGCAAGCTTCCGCGCCGCCTGGTACACAGCGTCGGTTGCGCAAACTGCGGTGGAAGCGGCTATCGCGGCCGCTTGGCGGTGTTCGAACTACTCGAAACGGAGCGGCGCGACGATCCCGCAGCGAGCCCGCCAGAGGGCCTGCTTGCCTCCGCCCTGACGAAGGCGGCCGCACTCGAAACCACCGTGCAAGAAGCCGTCGCACGTTGCCCGGAACCGCGATGATACGTTGGATGGCGATCCGCCAGCGCCGCAGAAGGTCGCGCGCCAGAACCTGTGAAGCACTGGAACGCCTCGACCGGCTCCTGCGTGCAAAGCTTTCCGTCGGCGACGCCCTCAGCGGCGCTGCCGTCATGCACGGCCGCTGCCGCACGTTGCTCGCCGCAACGCATACCCGAATCCGCCGTGGCGAACGTCTCTCGACGGCGTTGCAACGCGCTGGAGCGGTGCTTTCGCCGGCCGAAACCGCGGTGCTACGCGCCGGAGAGCAAGGCGGCGACCTCGCCGCCGCGGTGCATCTCCTTCACCGGCACCTGCAACGCCAGAGCGACTCGCGTCGGGCGATCCGCCAGGCCGCCGCTTACCCGCTGATATTGCTACTGCTCGCCGTGCTGGTGTTGGCGTTCTCCGCGGTTGCCGTGTTGCCGGCCTTCGCGCAGCTCTATCATCAGCAGGACGCGCGGCTACCCGGCTTGGCGCGCGCTTTGCTCGCGTCGTCGCGTTGGTCGGGCGAGCATGCCCTCGCAATCGGCCTTGCCTGGTTGGCGCTTACCGCTGCCGCTTCGCTTTCACGCGTCGCCGATCGGCGCGGCCCCGGGCTTTTCGACCGCGCTGCGTTGGCTCTGCCGGTCGTCGGTTCGGCGCTGCGCGATCGAGAACGCATCCGCTTCTACGGTCTCGTCGCCTGCCTGCTTCGGGCCGGTTCGGACTTGGGACTAGCGCTATCGGTCGCGGCACCGGCCGTCTCCAATCGCCATCTGAGAGAACACTATCGCTGCCTCGAGCGGCTCGTCCGAAACGGCCGTCGTCCTAGCGTCGCGATAGCTCGCGCGGGTCTCGACGCCGACGGACAGGATCGCGGTCTGCTCGAAGTCGCCGAAGCCGGCGGTGACTACGCCGGTAGCTTTGAACAACTCGCCGCGCTTGCCGAGCATCGTCGAGCCGAGCGCTTGACGCTCGCTCTGCGGGCGGCCGAACCAGCGGCAGTGGCGGTTGTCGCGATTGCCGTCGGCGTCAGCGCGATCGCGATCTATCAACCGATTCTCGGATCCTCTGCACTGTTGTCGACAGGTCTGCCGTGAAGCATTCCGGATTCAGCCTTTTCGAACTCCTCATCGTCATGACCATCATCGGCATTCTCGCAGCTGCCTCGATTCCCCGCTTCGGCGAGTTTCGATCCCTCGCCTACGACGCGCGCAGCGAGCAAGACCTGCGCAGCCTGGCGACCGCCGAAGAACTCTACCGCGCAGCGCACGAACGCTACGCGAGCCGAGTTGTCGATCTTTCCTCGTTTACCCCTTCCGAAGGGGTGCGCCTGCGCATCGAGAACGCCGACCAGCGCGGCTTCCGTGCGACCGCGGTGCACCCGGCAGGCCGCCGCCTCTATCGCTGGGACAGCGACGGTCGCCCCCCTCTGACGTCGACACCCTGGAATTCGCAGCCGTAAAACCGGCGGCGCACTTGCCGCGGAGAGCGCCGGCAAGCACAATCAAGCTTCGGAGCGGTCGTCGTGGTTGAGGTGCTCATCATCGTCGCGGGCCTGGTGGTCGGCAGTTTTCTCAATGTTTGTATCGTCCGGCTCCCGCTGGACGAATCGGTCGTCCTGCCGCCATCGCACTGTCCGGCCTGCGAGGCCCCGATCCGCTGGTACGATAACATTCCGCTACTTAGCTACCTGTTGCTGCGCGGGCGTTGCCGCGCTTGCAAGCAACCGATCTCGGCCCGTTACCCGCTGGTCGAAGCGGCCACGGCGCTACTGTTCTGGGCGATTTACCAACAAAGCTTCGAGCCCCGCCTGGCGCTGCTCCACGCCGTCATCGTCGGCTCTCTCCTCGTCATAACCTTCATCGACATCGATTACCGCATCATTCCCGACGTCATCACGATTCCCTCGATCCTGGTGGCACCGGCCGCGGCCTTCGTCATCGGACACATCGGTGTCGTCGACTCGCTGATCGGCATCGTCGTTGGCGGTGGTATCCTGTGGTCGATCGCAACCGCCTACCTGCTGCTGCGCAAGCAAGAGGGCATGGGATTCGGCGACGTCAAGCTACTCGCCATGGTCGGCGGTTTCTTCGGCTGGCAGGGCGCCCTGTTCACTCTGCTGGTGGGCTCGATCACCGGATCGTTCGTCGGTCTCGCCGTGATGATCGCCCGTAAAGGCAAACTCGATATGGAAATCCCCTTCGGCCCTTTCCTGGCGGCCGGAGCGATTCTCTACCTCTTTGCCGGGCCGCGCGTGATCTCGTGGTACCTCGGCCTGCCTCTCTTGCTGTCGTAGGCCGGACCGCGCTGCTGTCAGCTCAACAGCAGCATGCTCAGCATCGCGATCATGCTCGCGACCTGCACCAGAAAACACAGGAAGCGCACGTTGACCGCGAGTTCCGATCCCGACGCAATATGCACCAAGGACTGGGGGATTCGCGCCAGCACCACGGTGCGTGCCAACGCGTCGAAGCTACTCGACGAGTAGCCCGAAACCGCCGCTACCAAGACGATCGTGGCGAACAGAGGCAGGTTCTCGACGCCGTTGGCGTGCGCCCGACCAGCGCGCGCCCTCATGGCGGTAGCAGAGAATTCAAGATACGGAAGATAGGCGCAACGTCTGCCTACACAATACGGAGGATTGACCATGAGCGGGCAATACGAATTCTTGTCGGTCGAGCAACGCGGGCATGTTTTGATCGTCACCATCGAGCGTCCCGAAGTAATGAACGCCATCCACCCCCCGGCGAGCCACGAGATGGCGAAGGCCTGGGACGGTTTCGCCGAAGATCCGGACCTATGGGTCGGCATCGTCACGGGCGCCGGCGACCGGGCTTTTTCGGCAGGAAACGACCTCAAGTACCAGGCTTCCGGCGGCGACATGTCGCTGCCGCCGAGCGGGTTCGGCGGGCTGACGACGCGTTTCGACTGCAACAAGCCCATTCTTGCCGCGGTCAACGGCCTTGCTCTCGGGGGCGGCTTCGAAATCGCCCTGGCGGCCGACATCATTCTTGCCGCCGAACGGGCGCGCTTCGGTCTGCCCGAACCGCGTGTCGGCCTCGCGGCGCTCGCCGGTGGGATGCATCGGCTCCCGCGGCAAGTCGGGGTCAAGAACGCCATGGCGATGATGCTCACCGGCCGGCACGTCGATGCGGCCGAGGCCTACCGTATCGGCCTAGCGCAAGAAGTCACGCCGAACGACGCTCTCCTCGAGCGGGCGATCGCTTGGGCAGAAGAAATCTGCGAATGCTCGCCGCTTTCGGTGCGCGCGACCAAGCAGGTCGCTCTCGGCGGGCTCGGCAGGCCGCTCGAAGAAGCCATGCAGATGCACTTCTCGGCGCTCAACGACTTGTTCACCTCCGAAGACTTCGTCGAGGGACCGATGGCGTTCGCGCAAAAACGCAAGCCGCAATGGAAAGGCCGCTGAGCCATCCACGCTACGGCGAGCAACCGATTACAGCCGTGTCGTAGACAGGTACGAGCGGTGGCCGCATGCTGCGAGCATGTCTTCGGTATTCTGCCGCGGCGACCGCCCGACGAAATCGTGCGCGCGGCTTGCACCCGGTTTTCTTCTGCTGGAGTTGCTCGGCGCCTTGGCGCTGCTGGCACTGACCGGACTGACGACGGTCAACGCCGCCTTGCGGCTGCGGCGGTCTGCGCTGCCGTCGATCGCGGCGGCCGCCTTCGTCGACGCTCTCGACGAGGCTCGCCTGCATGCCTACCACAGCGGCGAGACGGCGTCCGTCACAGCAACGGCCGGGAGCCATCGGCTTCGGCTCTCTCTGGGACGAACAGAAAGCGTGCGCTCGCTGGTCCCCGGCATCGTCGTCCGCGAGGCGACCCGCGGCGGCCGCAGCCGTTTCTATCCCTCGGGGCTCGCCGATAACGCCTCGTGGCGACTTACCGCGGTCGACGCGCCGGCGAGCGAGGGAGTCTCGGTAATCGTCAACCAGAGAGGCACGATCCATACGCGATGATCCCGCGTCTGCTCGAAAGCGTTGCCGCGCTCGCGCTTGCCGGTTTGTTCGTTCGGCTCGGACAAAACGGCGTTTTTCGAACGGCCAAACTTTTGACCGCGGCCACGCGTGAAACCAGCGCACTGAGTGCCGCACGCAACCTTCTCGAGTGGCAGCGCGTCGTGCCTTGCGCTACGCGGCCCGCGTGCCCGCCCGGCATGCGCTGCAGGATCCGCCGCCGTTTGCTTGGGCAACGTTCCGACGGTGAGAGCGTGTTTCGTGTCCGCGTCGGCGTCTTTAGCTCCCCCTCGGATCGCAAGCCCTCGATATCGCTCGCGACGCTGACTCTTCGTAGCCGGCGCAACTGCGGCAGCCGCGGATAGCCGTCGTGCCCGCTCTTGAAGCGATCGTCACCGTACTGCTCGACTCGCTTGCGATCGCGGCGATGCTGCTCGCAACGACCGCGGGCGCCGCCTCCTGGCGCCGACTAGAAGAGGGCTTTGCCCGGCTTTCCGCCAGAAGACAGGTCGAGCAACTGGTCGACGCCTCAGCCGACGGTTTTCTTTCGGTTCCACCACGGTGCCCGCGGCAACTCAGCGTGTCGGCCGGCGCTTTGCAAATCCTCGCCGACCTCGATGCCGACGGCAGCATCGACCGGCGCAGTCTCGAAAACACGGCCTTCGAGCTCGACCGGTCTGGCGGCCAGGCGGTCCAACTGCGCCACCGCATCGGCCGCCAACGAGGACGTCTGCTCGACAACTTACCAGCCGGATCGCGACTCGGCGCCGAGGAAAATCGCAAGGGCGACGCCGTGCTGGTCACCGTCCCGCTCGACGCGGGAGTCCTGAGTATCGGTTTCGAGCGTGAAGCGGCAGAGGTCCCGTAAAACTCGCCACCGGCGGGGCGGCAGTATTCTGCTGGTACTGCTCGTGTTGGTAGCCTTGTCCGCTTCGATAACCGGCGCCGGCTGGCGGCGCTGTCTTGCCGCGGTGCGCGAGCTGCGTGCACGGCGCGACGTGCTCTGCGCCCGCTACGCCGCGCTCGGAGCCTTGGCAGCATGGCCGGACAACATCGACGCTTCTGCCCTATCCCGCCACGGAGAACTCCGCCTATCGCTTCGGACCTGGGCCGCTGCCGACGGCAGCTGCACCGTCTCCGCCGAAGCCGTCTGCAACGGCGCCCGCCGCGTGCTCCGCCGGACAACAGCAGCCGCCGATTGCTTGCGCTTGCAGCCGCAGCCCAACAGTATTCGCTGGAAAGCCCATGTTCATCACCCTGGAAGGCATCGAGGGATGCGGCAAGACGACGCAGGCCCGCCTGCTCGCCGGCCACCTGCGCGAGGCCGGCCGCGCTAGCGTCGTGGTCACGCGGGAACCGGGCGGTACGGCGCTGACCGGTCGAATCCGCGAACTCCTGGCCGATCCGCAAGCTCAGCTCGATCCCCGAGCCGAACTCCTGCTATTTCTCGCCGATCGCGCGCAGCACGTCGCCTCGGTCGTCCGCCCAGCGATCGAGCGCGGCGACGTCGTCGTCTGCGATCGTTACTGCGATTCGACCACCGCCTATCAGGGCTACGGGCGCGGTCATGATTTGCAATGGATCGCACGGCTGAACGACTGGGCCTCGCTCAAGGTCCTGCCGCAGCTTACGCTCTGGATCGACTGCGAAATCCGACTCGGCCTAGAACGCGCGGCAAGAGAAACCGGCGGCCCCGGCGACCGCTTCGAAGCCGAGTCTCTCGCTTTTCACGAGCGCGTCCATCGAGGCTTCGCCGCGATTCACCAAGAGAACGCCGAGCGCGTCGTGCGCATCGACGGAAACGGCAGCATCGAGGAAATCCGGCAGGCGATCTGCGCGGTCGTCGACTCGCGCTTGCGAGACCAGGAGAACCATGAAGGTTGAGACCGAAGCCGTCGCGACGACCGTCTCGCTAGCGCGGCCGCGGGGACACGAACGCGTGGTCGAGCGCCTTGAATCGGCCGCCAGCGCACTGGCGCGCCACGGTGGCGCCCCACTGGCCCACGCCCTGATCTTCGCCGGAGCCGACGGTGTCGGCAAGTACCGCACCGCGCTGTGGTGGGCAAGACGGCTGAAGTGCCGCGCGTCGTGCGAAGAAGAACCGTCCTGCCCCGATTGCCTGCGGATTCGCGCCGGCAGCCACGGAGACGTCCGAACGCTCGAACCGGGCGGCAAGGGAAATGAAATCGGCATCGAAGACGTTCGCCACTTGATCCACTCGATGTCGTTGAAAGCCGTCTCCCCAGGCCCACGCATCGGGATCTTGCGCGACGCCGACCGTCTGTCTCTCGACGCGCAAGGAGCCATGTTGAAGTTGCTCGAGGAGCCGCCGGGGCTGGCGGCACTGGTACTGGTTACACGGAATCCCGCCGCACTGCTGCCGACCGTCCGTTCCCGTTGCCAAACACTACGCTTCGGCCTGCTCGACCGCGAAGCGCTGCGCGCCATCCTGAACGAGCACGGAGTCGAAGCCGCGCTGGCCGAAAAAGCCTTGGACTGGGCCCGCGGCAGCGCCGGCCGCGCCGTCGGCCTCACCCAGGAGAGGATCGACGCACGGGGCGCCCTGCTCGAAGCATTCGAACGCTTTCGCGCCGGCGGCAGCCCGGGCGACATGCTGACCCAACTGCTCGACGCACAGGACGGGACCGAAACCGCGCTGACGACGCTCTTTGAAAACTTGCTGGCGCGGGTTGAAGAGGCTCTCCGCAACGGCGAGGACCATCGTGATCTGCTAACATCGACGGTTCGGGTATATCAGGCGCTCGACGCCCTGGGCCGCCGGGCGAACCCGCGTCTCGTCGTCCGTGATATGCTTTTCGATCTCGGAGAGTCATGAAAGACAGCATCTATCTCACGACGCCCTTGTACTACGTCAACGCCGAGCCGCATCTCGGACACACCTACACCACGGTGCTGGTCGATGCCTGCGCTCGCTACCACCGCTCGATCGGGCGTGAGGTCTTCTTCATGACCGGCACCGACGAACACGGCGACAAAATCGCCGGCGCCGCGGCCGAGCATGGAACCGAGCCGATCGCCTACGCCGACCGTATTAGCGCGCAATTTCGCTCGACCTGGGATACCTGCGGCATCTCCTACGATCACTTCATCCGGACCACCGACGAGCACCACAAACGATTCGTGCAGGAGATTCTGCGCAAGGTACACGATCGCGGCGATATCTACTTCGGAGAATACGGAGGCAAGTACTGTACCGGCTGTGAACGCTTCTACGCGGACCGAGAATTGGTCGACGGAAAATGTCCTGATCACGAAACCGAACTCGAATGGATTCGCGAAGAAAACTATTTTTTCAAAATGGGGCGTTATCAGGAGCGACTGATCGAACACGTCGAGACACATCCGGATTTCATCCGTCCGACGGGCTATCGCAACGAAGCCCTGGCCATGCTGCGGGAGCCGCTTGACGATCTTTGCATCTCGCGTCCCAAGAGCCGCCTGCAATGGGGCATCGAGCTGCCTTTCGATGAAAATTATGTGACCTACGTTTGGTTCGACGCGCTGATCAACTATCTCAGCGGCCTCGAGCGCTGCCACGGCGACGACGGCGAGCGCTGGTGGCGGCATGCCAATCATTTTATCGCCAAGGACATTCTCAAACCGCATGCGGTGTTCTGGCCAACGATGTTGATGGCGGCGGGATATCCGCTCTACGAGCACCTCAACGTTCACGGTTACTGGGTCATGGGCGAGAGCAAGATGTCGAAGACTCTCGGCAACGTCATTCGCCCGCTGGAAATGAAGGAACGCTTCGGCATGGATAGCTTCCGCTACTTCCTGCTGCGAGAGATGGCCTTCGGATCGGACTCCGGCTTCACCGAAGACGCTTTCGTGACTCGCTACAACGCGGACTTGTCCAATGGGCTCGGCAATCTCGTCAGCCGGACTCTATCGATGCAAACAAAGTACTTCGACGGCGTCGTTCAAGAGGTCTCCGGCGGATTGCAACCGCAAGACCGGGCACTGGAACAGGCTTTTCTCAAAGCGGAAGGCGAACTGAAACGACACGTCGAGGAACTAGCGTTTCATATGGCGCTCGAGCGGGTATGGGCGGCGCTTTCCGAATGCGATAAGTACATCGTCGAAACCGCGCCTTTCCGCCTCTGGAAGCAGGAAGAGCAACGCGGTCGCGTCGGCGAAATCCTCCACGTACTGTGCGATGCCCTGCGGCACGCCGCCCGACTGATCGCACCGTTCTTACCCGAAACGGCGGCCAAGATCGGCGCGCTGATCGGGCTCGAAATCTCTCCGCTCAGCCAAGCGGCGGGCGCGTGGGGTACGACCTTTCCCGCCGGCCATCGGGTGGCACCGCCGGAAGCGTTGTTTCCGAGAATCGAGGTGGACGGCAGGAGCTCCGCATGAGCCGAAGCGGCAGCCTGAGCTGCCCCCTGATCGATACCCATTGCCACCTCGCCGACACCAGTTTCGACGAGGACCGAACGGCGGTGCTCGCGAGGGCGCTCGAGGCCGGCGTCGATCGCATCGTTGCGGTCGGCGGCGGCGGCCCGATCGAAGCAAGCGAGCAGTCCGCTCGACTCGCCCGCGGGCAGACGAACATCCGCGCAACGGCGGGGATCCATCCTCACGACGCAAGTTCTTACGACGATGATATCGAAAAAAAGATCGAGGCCTTACTCGACGAGGTCGAGGTCGTCGCCGTCGGCGAGACCGGACTCGATTACCACTACGATCATTCGCCGCGCGAGGTGCAGCGCGACGCTCTGCGGCGGCAACTGGCCCTCGCCGAACGCCGAGCTCTGCCGATCGTCCTTCACTGCCGTAGCGCCGAGCGGGATCTGATCGACATCCTGCGCGACCGAGGGCACCCGCCGCTACGCGGCGTCGTCCACTGTTTTACCGGCGATTACGATGCGGCCAAGAGTTATCTCGACCTCGGGTTGCTCGTCTCGGTCACCGGCATCTTGACGTTCGACAAAGCCGAGGATCTACGGAAAACCGTCGCCCGGCTGCCGTTGGACCGACTGATGGTAGAAACCGACGCGCCCTACCTGGCCCCCGTCCCACACCGCGGAAAGCGTAACGAGCCGGCTTTTGTACGGGAGGTTGCAAGCGTTCTCGCGCAACTGTTCGACGTCGACTTAGAAGAGGTCGCCGAAACCACGACGCGCAACGCGTGCTCGCTATTCTTCGATACCGACAGATCTCAGAGCTTACTACGGCAATCCGAGCAGTAACCGTAGAGTTCCATCCGATGGCTTCTTAGCTCGAAGTCGAAACGACGCGCAACGGCCTCTTGCAACTCTTCGATCTTTTCGTTTTCGAACTCGATGATTTTGCCGCAGTCCGTACAAATACAGTGATCGTGATGACTCGACACGTTTTCGTACAGCGCTTCGCCGTCACCAAAGTGACGCTCGTGTACGAGTCCGGCTTCGCACAGAAGCTTCATCGTCCGATACACCGTAGAGAAACCGATGCTGGTGTTCGTCCGCTTTACTTGGCGGTAGATTTCGTCGGCGCTGAGGTGGCCTTTGCTGGCGAAAAACCAGCCTGCGATTTCGTCTCTTTGGCGGGTCGACTTGAGTCCGCTACTACGAATGAATTCGCGGAACTGTCGAAGGCGGGCCGCCATCGTTCAGTTCGGGTCGGCCGATTCCGTCGGGCCTTGCTCTCCCTGGATCAAGCGGCGTAGCCGCGGTTCGAGCCAGACCCCTTCGAGGTCGCAATCGGCTAGGACCTCAACGAGAACGTCGATCCGTTCACTGGCCGTGCTTCCACTATCGAGAAACACGACTTCCCGGTCTCCCACGCGGCACGGGCCGCTACGAACGTTGTAACCGGCTCCGCGGCTGAGTTTTTCTTCGCGCACCTCGATTCCGACGGCGATCGCGGTTTCCTTGAGCTGATCGAGAAGAATCCGTTGCTCGTCGGTGGCCTCGTGCTTTTTGCGCCGGCCTTTCTTGTCACTGCTTCGCATGATCGACCACCGCGGACCGAGAAACGTGGACTCATCGACCCGATCCCGGCTCCGGCTCGTACTACTTGAAACTAAATAGCGATCCGCTAGCGCTCAGGAAACCTCGCGCTTGTCTTCGACCGACGGCTCAGAGGAATCCGCCGTCTGCCCGGTTGCCTCCTGCGCTGGGGGCTTGTCGCCTTCAGCCGTCGGCGGCGGCGCGGTAGCGCCGCCTCTATCGCCGGGCGGC
>CAZJCO010000057.1:0-11830 GCA_964544375.1 uncultured Myxococcales bacterium | reverse complement strand
AAGCGTCGAGGCGCGCCGCGAGGCGCACAACAGCACACACCCCGACCGCGCGCCGCGTGTGGTTCCAGGCGGGCGACGCGCCATAGGCGGGGGAACATGCTGATCTCCGTGAAGCCCGGGATAGTATTGATCTCGTTGAACAGCAGTCGACCGCTCGAAGATTCGAGAAAGAAGTCGGCGCGCGCGAACCCACGACAGCCGATCAGCGTCCAGATGGTTCGCGCCGCGCGCTGCATGCCCTCGACCGTATCCGCCGGTAGTTCCGTCGGTGCGAGAAGGCGCGTGTCGTCGTCGACGTACTTGCTGTCGAAGTCGTAGAAGCCGCCATCCGTGACGATTTCGCCCGGCGGGGAAAACTCGGGCTCGACGTTTCCGAGCATCGCAATTTCTATTTCGCGGCCGGCGACTGCCCGTTCGACGATGATGCGCTGGTCCCAGCGGCGGGCTTGATCGACTGCTTCGGCGAGATCGTCGGGATCCTCGACGCAGGAGATGCCCACCGAAGAGCCGAGACGCGACGGTTTGACGAAGCAGGGGAAGCCCACGACTTCTTCGACTTCTTCGGGTCGCACGCATTCGCTACCGCCCGGGTAGGCCAGATAGTCCGACTGCGCAAGTCCGACGCTGCGGCACAGGTGCTTCATCGTCAGCTTGTCGATGGCGAGGGCCGATGCCATGCAGCCGGCACCTGCGAAAGGCACACCGAGTGTTTCGAGCATGCCTTGGATCGTGCCGTCCTCGCCGCCCGGTCCGTGCAGCATCGGAAAGACGAGGTCGATCGGTTGTCGCCGGCCGTCTCGCAACAAGTCGGCCAGCAGCAGCTGCGACCCGTCCCGAAGCAGGGTAACCGCGGTTGCGTCGTCGGCGTCGATTTCGACCAGCTGCGCGCGCGCGCGTTCGAGCAGCGGTTCGTAGCGGTCGCGATACCATCGCCCCTTGCGGTCGATGGCGATCGGTACGGGGTCGTGGCCGGCATCGCGCAGAGCGTCGATTACGGTGGCGGCCGACCGCAAGGAGATCGAATGCTCGCCCGACACGCCTCCCATGAGAACCACGATCCGCCGTCCGCTGACTCGCCCCATACGGTCTCTCTATCACTGCGGCAGCACAGGGAAAATATGTCTGAAGCCGAACTTAACCCGGCAATAAGCAGCTTGCAGCTTTGCCACGAAACTGAAATTCTAGTATTAGGGACTGTGGCCAAATGTCCCTACGAGCTGAACGAATATTAATACGGAGGACTTCAGGTAGCGACGATGCACATTGAGACACTGAAAATCTTCTGCGACGTCGTGGAGAACCAGAGTTTTTCACTGGCCGCTTCACAGAACTTCGTCACGCAGTCCGCGGTTAGTCAGCAGATCCGGGGACTCGAGGAACGTTACGGCAAGCGTTTGCTCGAGCGCAAACGAGGCAGCGTGCGGCCGACCGTGGCCGGCGAGATTCTGCACCGGGCCAGTCGAGAGATCCTCCATTCGTTCAACGAAATGGAGGCGCAGCTGCAGGGCCTGAGCAACGTCATCACGGGAAGTATCCGCGTCGGTACGGTGCACAGTGTTGGATTGTACCAGCTTTCCGAACCGCTCAAGGCCTACTTTGCCGACTTTCCGCACGTCAACGTCTACCTCGAGTACGACCGGGCGAGCCACGTTTACGAGCAGGTGCTGCGCGGCAACGTCGATCTTGGCATCGTTGCCTATCCCACCGCGCGGGCGCGTATTACCGTGTTGAACTTCCGAGACGATCGGCTCGTCATCGTGTGTTCGCCCGAGCATCCGCTGTCGGAGAAAAGCGAAATTCGGATTGAGGACCTGAACGAGGAGAAGTTCGTAGGCTTCGAAAAGGGGATTCCGACCAGGCAGGCGCTCGACCGCATGTTCGCCGAACGAGCGATCACGGTCCAGTACGTCGCCGAGCTCGACAACATCGAGATGGTCAAGCGCTTGGTCGAAGTCGGTGCGGGGATCGCACTAGTGCCCGAAAAGTCCTGTGTTCACGAAGTCCAGTCGGGCTCTTTGGTGAAGATTCCCTTGATCGGCCGTTCGCTTACGCGGCCGATCGGTATCATTCACCGCGCCGGCAAGCACTTTAGCCCGGCGGTCGAGAAGTTCATCGAGTACCTACAGGCCGACGAAACACCGGCCTCGGTACGAGCGCAAAGAGCACGCAGCGGCGCCTGAGCTCTCGGTCGCTCTCAGCCGACGGAGAGTTTCGGTAGGACTGCGCTAGCGAACAGCTCGATGCTGTCGGGTAGGCCGAGGTCGCCAAACAGCAGGGCAAAATCGCGCACACCGGCTTGCATTTTTTGTTTCAGCGCGGCGACTACCTGCGGAGGCGTTCCGCAGATTGCCATCGTTTCGAGATCGACGAAGCCGCCGATCATGCTTTCGGCTAGGGCCCGCTTGTCGGCGACCTCGGCTTCGTTGCGTCCGAGAACGATGGCTACCTGTTCACTGATGATGATGTCGTTCAGCGAGCGGCCTTCGTTGCGACAGTGCTCTTCGAGCGCGCGCAGGTGTTCCTCCAAGCGGGGAGCCGCCGGCATCGGGCAGTTCCAGCGCTGTGCGTAACGTGCGACCAGACGCATCATGACTCGAGTACCCGATCCGCCCAGGGTAATCGGCAGCGGGGTCTGCAACGGCTTGGGTTCGAACGGCGCTTCGCAGAAGCGATAGTGACGGCCGTCGAAACTGGTGCGAGCCCGCGTCGTCAGCCTGCGGATGATTTCCAACGATTCGCCGAGCTGTTCCAGGCGCGCGGCGATCGACGGGAACTCGATACCGTAGGCAAGGTATTCTTCTTCCATCCAGCCCGCGCCGAGGCCGAGTTCGATGCGACCGTCGCTGATGTGGTCGGCGGTGGTCGCTATCTTGGCGAGCATCCCGGGGTTGCGGTACGAGTTGCAGCTGACGAGGACGCCGAGACGAAGTTTATCGGTGGCTTCTGCCAGCGACGACAGCACGGTCCAGCCGTCCAAGAAAGCAGCCTCGGGCATGCCGCGCGCCCACATATGGTCGACCAGCCACAGTCCGTCATAGCCGAACGATTCGGCCAGACCTGCGCGCTCACGTAGTAGCGGATAATCGAGCGCCCCTTGAGGCAGAAACAGGAACACCGAGGCTCTTGTCATGTTCAAGGCTCCTCGACCCGGGGCATACGGCAGGGGACCGAGCTTGACAAGCCGTGGCCTCAGGCGTGAAAGCGCTCCGTCACACGGCTATGGTTGAGTTGCGCGGAGACGGGCGATGGCAGGCGACGAGCGACACGGGCCCTTTAACAACCCCTTTGCCGATCAGGCACGCAAATTGAAGCGTCGACTCAAACGCCTGCGCCGCGACGTCGAGCCTCGGCGAGCGCCGAGTCAGGCGTCTGCGCCCAAAGAGCAAACGCCGCCGGCGGACCCGTTTCGCGACGCGGTGCGCGGCGCGGTTCCGCTAGCCGGCGACATCCGGCGGGTGCCGAAGACCGGCAAGCCGCCACCGGTGGTCTCGCCCGAGCCTGGTCTGGCCGAGGCGTTGGCGCAGACCCCGTTCGATTTGCGCTTCTGCGAACACTTCGTGCGGGGGCGCGCGGTTGGCGTCTCCCGCGAAACTCTCGGTCGCCTCGAGCGCGGCGAGTTCTCGGTGTCCGAGCACGTCGACCTTCACGGCATGACGCTCGAAGACGCCAAGCTTTCGGTTGACGAGTTTCTGGCCGAATGCCACCGCGAAGGCCATCGTTGCGTTTTGGTCATTACCGGCAAGGGGCTCAACTCGCCCGGGCACGTCTCCGTCTTGCGCGAACAGATACCGCGTTGGCTAGCACGCGGTCCGAGCGCACGATTGGTACTTGCGTTCGTGACAGCAAGAGAGTGTGATGGCGGTATCGGTGCACTGTACGTGTTGCTGCGCAAGCACAGTTCGCGTAAGAATCGGATCGATGTCGAATCGGGAGTCGGTCGCTGACGTGCTCGCGCCCACTGCAGGACGTTGCGGCAGTCGGTCCCGATCGCCGAGGCCGTCGCGTTCCACGAAGGGGTTCGGGCGGTCCGGGTGGCCGTTGTGGAGGTGGAAATGCGCAACCGTGTGCGCTCAGGCCGACTCGTCTACGTAGGCGAGGACGGCGATCTCTATCAGTCCGACGAACAGCGCGGCTTGCGGCGTCTGACCTGGGGTTGGAAAGACTCCGGCGATGACGACCGCCGGCTGGAGTACGTGTGGCCGTCGTATTCGCCCGACGGTTCTCTGGTCGCTTGTTTCGGTGTCCGCCCCGGCGAATCTCCCGAAGCTGGGCTTTACGCCGTGGCCGACGACGGCGTGGCGATGCATGAGCTATGGCGTATGGCGGGCGCTGCGCCGGTCTGCGAAAGTTGGTCGCCCGATTCCGGCCAGATCGCCTTGCTGTTGCAGGAAGAAGAGGGCTCGCGGCTGGAATTGGCCGACGTGCGCGATCCCGGTCGTACGACGACGCTCGACCGTGGTGCTCCCGTGTTCTGGTCTTGGTCTCCTGCTGCCGGCTACATTGCCGTGCACACCGGAGGAAGCCGCACGCTGTCCGAAGACGCTCGACTCTCGGTGTTCGCGACCGAGGACGGTTGTCGCGAGGTCGTCCGGCTTACCCCCGGTGAGTTTCGCACGCCGGCCTGGTCGCCGGACGGGACGCGAGTCGCCTATGTCGACGCGAGCAACGAACGCAAGGAGTATCTTTCTTTCTACCGCGTTGCCGACGGAGTCAGCGAGATCGTTTGTCCGGTCGAAGGCCATTGCGCCATGCTCTGGTCGCCCGACGGACGTTATCTCGCATTCTCCGAAGCGCTCGGCGAAACGCCCTATCTCTTTACCGGTGTGACCTTGGTCGATACCCGAACAGGCCGCAGCGAAGTCGTCGGTGACGAAAGCGTCGTTGCGTTTCTCTGGTCGCCGTGTTCAAACCGGCTTCTACTGATGGCTTTCAGCGAGGACGGCGGTATGCAGTGGTCGACGCTCGACGTTGGGGGCGGCCGCACCACCGTCACGCCGCGCTTCTTCCCGAGTCGGGAACTGGTCTACTTCTGTTGGTTCTTCGATCAGTTTGCGCCGTCTCATCCGCTGGTCTCGCCCGACGGGCGGATGCTCGCGTTCACGGGCAGCCTGCCCGACAGCGAGCGCGACGAAAGCGGACAGTTCGAAAGCAGCGTCTACTTGGCATCATTAACCGGCGACGGTCCGCTGCGAAAGCTGGCACCCGGACACTTCGCTTGTTGGGACGGCGGCGGCCGTTAGGCCGTGCAACGGCATTGCGCTAGGTTGATCGGCGGGCGCCGCGCGCCGAGGATTGCTGGCCGTGTCGGTCGTGCATTTGTTGAGTCTGCTTCGCCCTTTGCTCGGTGCTGTCGCGGTATGCTGTTTGCGCGCCGCTTCAGCGCAGGCATGGGTTCTACCGCTGGTCGCGGCGGCGGCCGCTTCCGATTGGCTCGACGGTCGCTGGGCTCGCGCCGTCGGCAAGGCCAGTGATCGAGGCCGCCTGATCGACAACCTTTGCGACTTGTCCTTTCTGGCACTCGTCTTCTACGGCTTCGGGAGCGTTCATGTCTGGAGCCATCCGCTGACGGGAAGCGCCACGCGGTACTGGCAACACGCCAACTTCTTGCCTTTGATTGCGCTTTTCTTGGCATTTGGTTCTTTTTTGCTCCGCTGGGCGCTCTGCCGGCATTTTTCGCAGTCGCTCGATCCCTCGCCAAGAGGACGCACGGCCGGAGTCGCCAACTATGTTCTTGCGCTACTCGGTGCCGCCGCCGTTTGGCCGGGCTTGCGGCTCAGTCCCTGGCTCCTGGAACCATCGTTCGTAACCGTTGCCTTGCTCAACCTGTCGGCGACGAGTGAAAATCTTGCACTGGCGGCGACGATGATCGCGCGCGTCTTGCGCAAATCATGAACGATGGAAGAAACATGAGAGCCTTTGCGCGTTCGGCATGTTGGTTGCTCCTGCTGTCGGCCGTGGCCGCGTGCACCCCGGTCTCGAGTCACTACCAGATCGAAAGCGACGAACTCGGCTGCGAAGAAGCGAATCGTGCCGTTTACGCAGCGGTCCAAGACATGGGAATGACGGTAACCTCGTTTCGCCTGGCCAAACCAGGATCGCCCGGACGGCTGCGTGCCAGCCGCAGCGGCGGCAGCCGCGCCCTGGCCGGCACGGTGTCGATCGACTGCCGTGAAGACGGCGTCCATATCAAAGCCGACGATGCCGGTGTCGCTGGCAGCCACGATTTCGAGCGCGGCGTGTTCTTGTCGGTCACCGGGAGAACCGGTTTGGTCGTCGATCGCGGTCGGATCGAAGGCCGCAAACCGACCGCAGCGAAAGCGGCCGACGAGGGCCCATCGAGCGCCGGTGATGCCGCGAAGTCCGCTCGCGCGACAACGACGATAAAGAAAAGCGGCGGCGTGCGTGTGTTGCTCGAGCCACTCGAAGGATTCGCGACGGTACTCGATTTCGAGGCCGACTTGAGTGCGGTCGGTGTGTTGCCGGTAAAAGTCACGGTCCGTAACAACTCCAGACGGCGCTACGAATTCGATCCACGCGACGTTGTCTTGCGGGTCGCCGACTCGCGCCGCCGCGCGCGCGCGCTACCGGCCGACGAAGTACTGCGCCGCTTAGCAAAGGCGGTTCAAGGGGCGGGCAAGGCCGCCTCGGAGCTCGGGAATGTGGATGCGGCGCGGCCGATCGTCGTCGAAAAGCAGCTGCGACCGGCGAGCTTGCCTCCCGGGATGGTGGCGTCGGGATTCCTGTATTTCGATTCGGGCAGCTACGACCGTGCCCGCATCGTTTTGGTCGATTCCGCCACCGGCGAGAGCGAGGGCTTCCTCGTCGAATTTTAGGCCCGCTAGTGGTCGGTGCCTGAAGAATCGAGGCGATCGATCAAGCGAGAGATTGCGGCACGCGTCTGTCCGTCGAGCTTTATGCGACCGGCTTCGTCGCGATCCAGCAGATGTACATAGACCGCCCGGGCGGCATCTCGCGTGATTGCTGCGTTGCGGGCGTCGGCGTTTCGCTCGAGGGTTTCCGTGTCGCGCAGCAGCGCGAGTGCCAGGGTCTTGAGCGCCTCGACCGTTACGCCGGCATCCTCCGGCAAGTCGAGTAGACCGCGGACGTGCGAGGTCGCTTCTCGCCAGCGGCCGAGGCCCCGCTCGGCGCCGATTTGCAACATGCGGGCTTTCGCCAGCAAATCGTGCCGGCCGGCAGCGAGAACGTCGAAGCCGGAAAGACGCTCGAGCACCGCCTCGGGGCCTCCTCCTTCTACGCGACGCGAAAGCGTAGCCGCCATCAGCGCCGCTTTTGCAGCCAAAGCGGCCGGAGGTCGCGGCTGCAAGGTGCTGCTCGCAGAGACGAGGCCGTGGAACTCTTCGACTACGGTATCGAGTGCGGCGACGGCGGCTGCCGCAAGTCGGGCGGCTTCGCTTTCGTCGTGCTTGGCTCGACTCGCCTCTTCGACGAGGCATTGCGCGCCGAGAAAGTGCGCTTCGAAGGCCAGTCCAATCGGTGCGCTCACGCGCGAGAAGGCTTCGTGGCACGAGGCGTAATCCTCGTGGGATCGGTGCCACTCGCCGAGACGATACCAGCCTTCATAGGCTCGCGAGTGGGAGACCGCATTCTGCAAGAAGGCTTCGAGCGCTTCGAGATAGCGCTCGGCCGCGGGACCAGCGGCCGGCTGTCCCGCATCGATATAGACTGCTTCGGCGCTCTTGAAGGCCAAGTAGCGAGTCTCGCTCCGTCGCGAATCGCCGCGTGGGGCGTGTTCGAGGAAGAAACCAAAGTCGCTCGAGGCTCCGTCGAAGTCGCCATTGCGGAAGCGACAGTTGCCGCGACCGAAGGCTACTTCGGCTTTATCTTCATCTTTTTCCCACAGGGCATCGTAGATCTCTTCCGCGGTGCTGCAGTCGCCGCGGCGGCGCAGCACGTCGCCGACCAGCAGGCGGGTGCAAGTGCTGACGGCCGAGTCGGCCAACCGTTGCGGGCGGTCGAGGCCGGCGTCGATCAACTGGCCGGACTTCTTTCGCCAGCTCCCGCCGAAGCCACAAAGCCGATCGAGCGCGGGACCGGCGACCGACAGTAGAGATGCCTCCGCCGAACGGTCGTTGCGGCGCGTTGCATCGCCGAGGGCGACGACCAGCGTTTTAGCGCGCACGAACCAGGCAAGCGGGCTCGGATGCATCCCGCTTGCCGTTAGCTGCGCGCTTTCGGTGACGGCCGTGGCGATGTCTCCCGTCGCCAGAAGCGACTCGGCCAACGCAATGCGCAGGCCCTCGACCATTTCGGCTTCGGCCTTTTCGGCCAGTGCCGCGCGGAAGTCCGCAACTGCCGCGCCGTAGCGTTTCAGCGCCTTGGCGCTCAGTCCGTGGCCCAGTAGTGCTTCGACTCGTAATGAGGCCTGTTCGGCGCCGACAAATTCTGCAAAGCCCGAGAGTGCCTTGTGAAGCCGCGCTTTCCGTATCTCGGGATTGCGCTCGAGCGAGGTTGCCGTCTGGTAGCGAATCCAGTTGAGGCGATAGAGCACGCGCATTGCTAGCAGTTCGTGTTCGCGCCAAGCGGGAGAGTCCTGGACGGCTTCGAGATCGCCGTCGATGCGGATCACCTCGGATTGCATCGATTCGAGAACCCCGGCGTAGCGCGCGTGCGTGCGTTCGAGAAGCCGAACGAACGACGAGGCGTCGCCTGCGGAAACGCGCGCTTGTGTGGTTAGCCGGTCGAACGCGTCGGCCAGTTCGTCGAGTCGTCCGACGAATGCGGTTTCTGCTTGGTAGTTCCAGTCGCCGGCGGTGAGGCTCTCGCCGGCGCGAACCGCAGAGAGCAGCTGGTCATGAAAACCCCCTGCCGCCTGCCCCGTTGCGGCGATCCAAAGACTCGAGACCAAGGTTGCGTAGCGTGCGATCCGTCGGATCGTTTGCCGCCGACCAACGCCCTGCCTGCAGCCGAGGCGCGTCACGTTCGCGGCACTCGCTCCGAGCCGCGCTCGCCGGCCAGAGGAAAGACGACACGTTGTACGCCGGCTTTCAAGCTCGCGTTGTAGACACGAATTACGTACTCGTAGGCAACGTTGGAACCAGCGTCGATGACGACGATGTCTTGCGGTTGCAGTTGGGCAAGTCGCCGCTCGACCTCGACGATGCCGTCGACCGGCCAGTCGCCGAGAAAGTAGGCGACGCCGCCTCCGGCCTTGACCAGGCGGACGACCAACTGTGGGGTTTCTTCTTCGCTTGGTAGACGCTGCTGTTGGAACTCTTCGCCGGCGGCGAGTTCGGAAGGTAGTAAGCCCTCGATGGTGGAAAGCGAAATCGTAAACAAGAAATAGGTGAGAAGCAGGAACACGGCGTCGATCAGTGGGGCAATCTGCAGATTGGCCGTCGCCCCGGTCGGCCGTGCTCGCGTCGGTCGTCTCATTTCAAGGCTTCTCGTCCGGGAGTTGCAAAGCCGCCAGGCTGACGTTGCGAATTCCAGATTCGGCGGCAAGCCGCATCAGCGTCTGTACCGCCTGGAAGCGAGTGCGGTGGTCTCCACGCACGACGACCTCGAGTCGTTTGCCGCTGTTTTTGCGCAGGCCCAACCAGCGAACGATCTCGGCGGTGGAACGCTCGACGCCGCCGACGATGTAGCGAGCGTCCGACGTGACGTTGATTGTGAGCAGTTCGACACGATCGTCCCGCGTCGCTTTGGCTTGGTCCGCGCGGGGCAGGGTGACGAGTTCTTGTCCCTGTTGTCCTAGCCGCAGCGACATCACAAAAAACGTGATCAGTAGAAAGGCCATGTCGATCATCGCCGTCATGCCGAACGCGGCGCCGGAGCTGCGCGTTGCGCGCGGGATTCTCATGCGGCAGAACTCCGAGAATCCTTGATCGGCGAGACCAAATCTTCGGCCGTTTGGCTCGCCGTCGTCACGGTGGCGTCGATCCGGTTACGGAACACGGCAAAGGCGTACAAGCTCGGGATCGCGACGACCAGACCCATGACCGTTGTCATCAGCGCTTGAAAGATCCCGCGTGCGAGCTGGCGAGGGTCGACGCCTCCGACGGCGATCGAGATCTGGTTGAACGAGGTTACCATGCCAAGGACGGTTCCGAGCAGCCCCAGCATCGGCGCGATGTTGGCGATCATGTTCAAATGTTCGATCCTTCTGAGAAGAGCACCCGTGCGCTCGTCGGCGGCGTCTTCCATTGCTTTGATCACTGCATCGTAGCCACGGTCGTACTCCTTGACGCCGCGTCCGACGACGGTCCACAGGAACGAGCACTTTGATTCATCGAGTTTCTTTCGGATCTCCGACCACGCACCGCGTTCGATCGCCGAAGCGAGCTGTTCGTGATCTCCGGGCGGCGCCAACACGGACAGGCGAATCGATAGCGCGTATTCGACGATTAGCGCGACGGCGGCAACCGACAGAAGGATGATCACGTAGCCGACCCAGCCGCCGAAGCGGATCAAGTCGATGACCGTGTAGTCGAGATCGGGCGATGCTTCGGCAGCCGCGATCGTCAGTTGTGGTAGCAAGGCCAAGACGGCCACGAGCAGCAGCGCCGCAGCACGGCGGGATCGGAGATGATGTGATGAAACGTTCATGTTCGTCGTCTTACCTCTTTGAGCCGTAGCGTTCGACTTCTTTGCGCCATTTCGAACCGAAGGCGAAAGCGAGAATCTGCTCCACCAGACGGTCGTTGGAGCCCAGTGCGGCCATTTCGCCACCGCCGCTGTCGGCCATCCGGCGGTAGCTGTCGCGCACTTCCTGATAGAACCGCGGCAGCGGCGAGATCGTCTCGGGTTCTCGACCGTAGAGCCATTTGTTGAGTTTTCGCTCGTACTGCTCGTGCATCTGTTGCGTGACGTCGATCGTGCTGACCACACCGCCGTTGCGATGAAACTCGTCCGCCAGGGCAACCACCGCCGCGCGGTCCTCGGCGTGGGGCGGCGAACTGCCGACGATGATGATGACGCGCTTGGCGCGTTTGCGCCAGGACAAATCGTCAATCGCGCTTTCGAGTGCCTCGCGCACGGCTTCTTCCCAGTCGCCCCCGCCGTCGGCTTGCAGGCTGTTTATAAATGCTTCGATTTTGCTCGCGTGAAAACTCAAATCGGACCAACGCACGACGAACTCCTCGCCGCGATCTCGAAAAGCGACGATACCAATCCGCGCAATCGGTACCAGAGATTGGATCCGTTCGACTAAATCTCGGCTTCGCTCTTTGATCTCCTCGATGACGTGCTGCATGCTGCCGGTCGCGTCGATCACCAGCACGAGGTCGAGACCGCTCTTGCGCAGACCGCCGATGAAGCTTCCGAAACTTCCCGACAGCTCTCCTGCGCGGCCGCTGGCCGGAGAAAACCGAGTAGTGAGTTGTTCGATCGGTCGTCGTGCGGTGCGCGGGCGGGCGACGCTGTCGATCTGGGGCAGCCTCGCCCGCACGCTATCGGGACGCCGAACCTCGAGGCTTTCGAGTTCGACGTCCTCGAACAGCTGTTCGAGATCGGCTCGCGCGTCCTCTTCGTCCGCATTCGAAATTTCGATTCGTGCCCCCCGGGCGCGCAAGCCGAAGCCGAAGTGATTGCCCGAACTGTTGATCGTGATCGTCGCGAGCAGCAGCAGCAGCAAGATGTGAAAGAGAATGGAAAGGGCGTAGCCCTTGGCAAGCCGGCGAATGTCCGCTTTGCGACGGACGGAGCGAAGAATCGAAAGCAGCCGCAAGAGAAAGCAAAGATATCGTGAACCGGCCTGGTTACCAAGGTGCTTTCGACGCGCTGCGCCGCCGATCCGCGGTTTTCTCCTGACAGGCGGCGGCTGGCGGTACGAGCTTTCTAGCAGTAGGGTTGCCCGGCAAGCGGGACACGA